>NZ_JAHAJN010000003.1 GCF_018372215.1 Negativicoccus succinicivorans
TGCGTCTTTTGAAAAGTCAATTTCAGATAATTCATCTTCCCCTATTTCTATATCTAAATGATGTTCTGTATTTAGTTTGGACAACAGAGCTACCGTCTCGATGTGCGTGGTGTGCGGGAACATGTCGACGGGTTGCACATAGGTGACGGCATAGCCGCGGGCGGCGAGGTACGCCGCGTCACGCGCCAAGGTGGCGGGGTTGCAGGAGACGTAGACGATGCGGCTCGGTTGCCAGTCGGCGACGGTCGCGAGCACTTTTTCATCGCAACCGGCACGCGCCGGATCCATGACGATGACCTCGGGTGTGACGCCCTGCGCGGCGAGTTGGGGTAAAATTTCCGCGGTATCGCCGGCGATGAATGACGCGTTTTCCAAACCGTTTAAGCGGGCGTTGTTGCGGGCGTCTTTGACGGCGGGCGCGAATTTTTCTACGCCGATGACGCGCTTCGCCCGGCGCGCGAGAAAGAGCGAGATGGTGCCGGTGCCGCAGTAGGCGTCGATGACGGTTTCTTGCCCGGTCAGCTGCGCCGCTTGCAAGGCGGTTTCATAGAGTACTCGCGTCTGTACGGGGTTCACTTGAAAGAAGGAGCCCGGCGACAAGGCGAAGCGCAAATCGCCGATGATCGCGGCGAGCACTTCATGCCCCCACAAGTGTTTCATGGTTTTGCCTAAAATGACGTTGGTGCGTTCTTTTTGAATATTTTGGTAAAGCGATACGAGTTCGGGCACTTCTTCGCGCAAGCGTTCGATCCAACGTTCCTTGTCCGGCAATTCGCGCGTGGCGGTGACGAGGATCGCCATTACTTTGCCGCCCTCGCCGGTGCGGCCGACGACATGCCGCAGTACGCCGGTGCCGGTGCGTTCGTCATAGGGTTCGGTCGAAAGTTCCGCGCGGATTTTGCGCACGGCGGCGAGCAGGCGATTGGTCGCGGGGTCCTGCAAGAGGCAAGTGGTCATATCGACAATGTCGTGGCTTTGGCGTTCATAAAAGCCGATCGCGGGGCGACCGTCGCGCAAGCCGACGGGGACTTGAATTTTATTCCGATAATGGAAGGGATCCGCCATGCCGATGACGGGTTCAACGACGACATCGATGTCGCCGATATGGGTCAATAAATGCGCGACACGAGCGCGTTTCCAACGCAGCTGCGCGGCATAGTTCCACGTGACCAGCGGATAGATCCCGACTTCGGGATAGTAGCCTTCCGGCGGCGTGACGCGATCGGGTGACGCGGTGATGATTTCGCGTAAATCGCCGACGGCGTATTTCTTTTTCAGTGTGAGGATAGTCGCCCGCACGGTTTCGCCGGGCAAAGCGCCGGCAACGAATACGGTAAATCCTTCATAACGACCGACGCCCTCGCCGTGACTGCCCAGATCGTGAATGGTGATCGGGTAGTCGCGACCGAGCGCGACGGGAACAGCGTTTATTTTTTTCATATTCTCTCGATTCTTTTACATACTCAATTCATGAACAAGTTGGTACAGTTCCATGTCCAGCTCACGTTTAGTTTGTGATAATTCCGCATAGGGAACGGCCACCATTTTTTGCGCGCGACTGGCGATCATATGCGCGCTATCGTTTCCTTCCAAGGCGGTGACGGCCGCCGCGCCCAAACGGCCGGCCAAGATGCTGTCATGCGCGCTCGGCGCGCCGCCACGCTGGATATATCCGAGCACGGTGACGGACGGTTCAAAGGCGGTGCGCTCGCTGATGGCTTGCGCCACATCCGCGCCTTTGGCCGCGCCTTCGGCGACAATGACGATGCCGTCATGCTTGCCGTTGTAGCGGCAGGTTTGCAAACGCTCCACAAGGGCGTCCATGCTGACGGGAAGTTCCGGCACGAGTACCGCTTCCGCGCCGCACGCGGCCGCCGCAGTCAATGCCAAATGGCCGCGGGAACGTCCCATGACCTCGATGACGGCAATCCGTTCATGCGAAAAAGCGGTGTCGCGAATGGCGTTCACCGCATGCACGATCGTATTGACGGCGGTATCAAAACCGATGGTGTCTTCCGTTCCCGCCATGTCGTTATCAATGGTCGCGGGTATGGTCACGGTCGGCAAGCCCTGCGCCGATAATGACGCGGCGCCCTGTAACGAGCCGTCGCCGCCGATCACGATCAGGCCGTCGACGTTGATGCGTTCCAAAAAATCAAGCGCCTGTTTTTGGCAGATCGGTTCTTTAAATTCGGGACTGCGCGCGGTGCGCAGCATCGTGCCGCCGCGGTGAATGATGCCGCCGACGGAACGACGAAATAACGGCAGGTAATCTTCTTCCAACAGCCCCGCATAGCCGCGCCGAATGCCGACGACGTTCCAATCTCTATAAATCGCCGCCCGCACGACCGCTCGAAGCGCGGCGTTCATGCCGGGCGCGTCGCCGCCACTGGTCAGAACGGCTACTTTTCTTACCATAACTATACCCCTTTCGTCGCGTTTTATGTCGCTCTTTGCCGCGTCGCGTCAGGAAACGAAACGGCGCCCGATGCAGGTAGCGACGGATCGCATACGCCAAGCGCGTCGGTGTCCGATACGTGGTATTCACCGAGCAGTCGGCGCGTTCGTGCCAACCGTACCAGGCGCGATTCAAGTCGGCGACGCAACCGGCCAAATTATCGTAATCAATGGTCGGGCGTTTGCCCTGCTTGCGAGCTACGCGCTCAATGATGCGAAATGTTTTCGCGTACAACAAAACAACTACGCCATATTCGCGCAGACGTTCAAACATGCCCTCTTCCAACACGAAGTTGCCGCCGACCGCGATGATCGCATGATGGTAGCGGCGCACGCGCTCAATGACCTCGGCTTCCGCCTGTCGCAACGCGTCCGCGCCGAGTGTCGCGCCGAGTTCCGCCAGCGACATGCCGCGTTCACGCTCCAAAAAGCGATCCGTGTCGATGAACTGCCAGCCCAACTCCCGCGCCAGCATCCGCCCGACATGGCTTTTCCCCGTGCCCATAGAGCCGATCAAAACGATATTGCGTTTTTTGATGAGACGGTTTTGACGTTCTTCTCGCATGATCTCCCTCTTTGTTTTTATTATAACAAATTCTCAGATAAAACAATGCGGAAGAGATCGGGAGCGAGCTCGGCTTTTCAAACGGTCGGGAATCCATACTGTCGATAATTTTTTTATTTTGCGACGCCGGAAAAACAAAAGTTTTACACAATAAAAAAGAAGCCGCTCGCGCGACTTCTTTTCTTTATTCATTATTTAGTTTCGCTTTTCATCGCCGGATCATATTCATGCGATACATGCGCTTCGCTATCCAATTTGGCTTGGTGCGCCGCGTAGAGTTTCTGCGCGTCCTCATCGACACGGCCCGTGCGTTTATCTTCTTCACGGTTCCAGTAAATGGAATCCATCAGGTCGAAACGTTCCGAAACGAAACCGTAGAGCGTCCAACCGAAGAAGGTAACGAGCGAACCGTAAGTCATCGAGTCGAAGCCCGAAGAATACAGCGCATAGAAGCTGTACAACGAACCAAGGAGCGCGATGAAGGTGGTCGTTCCGCTGTAATGACCCGCCGCTTTCTGAATAACGACCAGAGCCGCCATCGAGAGCAGGTACGGGATGATGTTCGTAACAACCGCCAAGTTAACCAGCGTTTCAAACTGTTCATACAGCGCGTCGCTGATCGTCATTAACGACAGGAGCGACTGAATGACGGTGATCGTGATCATGCCGACGATCGGTGCGCCATAGGAAGTAACTTTGCTGAACAGTTTCGGGAAGTAGCCTTCGTCCGACGAGGTTTTGAATACCTGAGCGATCGTGAACTGCCAACCCAAGAGCGAACCGAAACAAGACATTACCATGAGACCCATGACGATTTTACCTACTGTCGGGGTGAACATCGTCGCGAATGCCAAGCCGAACGGCGCCGAAGACATCGCAAGTTCCGCGTTCGGAACGATACCGGCCATAACGTTGGTGGACAAGATGTAAATGATAGCTGCGCCCAACGTACCGCCTAAGCAAGCGATTGGCACGTTCTTTTCCGGGTTTTCAACGGCTTCGGAGTTGGCGCTTGCCGATTCCATGCCGAGGAAGGCCCACAATGTCATCGCGATCGACTGTGTTAAACCATCAAAGAATTGCACGTTGTGCGGGTTCCAAGCTTCCGTATAGGTCGACGGGTTGAACCAGAACCAACCGAGAACGGAAATGCCGAGTACCGGGATAATAACGCCCCAAACGGTAACCGAAGAAACTCGCCCGGTGTATTTCGCACCGCCGAAGTTCATGACTGTCGCCAACCAAAGTGTTGCGATCGTCCACATGCCAACGGCTACGGAAGACAACTGCACTTCCATAAATTCCTGCGCGTAACCAACGGCCGAAATCGCAATCGCGATGTTGGCAATCAAGAGCGATACACCGTAAGTGTAGTTCGCCATAAAGGAACCGGCTTTGCCGAACGTATATTCAGCGTAGCCGCCCATACCGCCGCCACGGCGGGTGTACATACCACATTTAGCAAACGCATACGCCAAGCACATCGAACCGACCGCTGTCACGACCCAGCTCAAAATGGACATGGTGCCTACTTGCGCAAGCTTGGTCGGTAACATAATAATACCGGACCCCATCATGTTGACAGCTGTCAAAATTGTCAGCTGGACAACGCTCATCTTATTTTGTGAGCCATCTGCCATTATAAAAACACTCTCCTCAATACCCGCCTTCCATTACGGTGTGCCGAGTCCGCCCGGCACACCGTGTCTGAAAGCAGGTGTTACAAATACAATCGAATTACGCTTTCGCGAATTCTTCTTCGTATTCTTTCTTCAATACATAACCGTAAGCACGTTTCTTACCGTCTTCGGTTTCCAGGTATACGCCCTGGATTTCCGGCGCGAAGCCCGGCAACTGGTTGATGCCTTCGTTCAGCGCGAGGAAGTATTTCTGCGCGGTAGCGCTCCAGCGTTCACCCGGAACGACCGTCAGAACTCCCGGCGGGTACGGCAACGCACCTTCAAGGGCGATGCGGCCTTCGATTTCGTCAACCGGTACCAATTCACCATGGTTGCGAACGAATTCGAGGTTCGCTTTATACGGCGTATTGACATATTCCGGGAAGTAGTCTTTCAGGAACAAACGTTTCTGCAGTTCTTTCACGTTACGTTCTTTGTAGAAGTCCTGCATTTCCTGGCAGAGACGACGAATCGTGTAACCTTTGTATTTGTCGATATTGTTGTAGTAGATGGTCGGCAATACATCCTGCATCGGCGCATCTTCTTCGATCAAGCGTTCGAAGCGAGCGATTTGCGCTACGAGGTTCTGCATTTTGGTCTGCGTTTCCGCCGGCGTCAAGAGGAACAGAATCGAGTTCAAGTCGCATTTTTCCGGAATGATGTTGTTTTCACGGAGGTAGTTCGCGAGAATGTTGGCATGAATACCGAAGTCTTCATAGGTGCCGTCTTCCGCGTTAATACCCGGCGTGGTCAACTGCAGTTTCATCGGATCGACGAAGTACTGGCCTTTGCCGTAACCGTCGAAGGAGTGCCAACGTTCCCCCGGAACGAAACGGAAGTAGTCCAGGTTGTTCGCCATGTCTTCGGTGTCGCCGTCTTCCCACGGTTTGCCGTTGACTGTCGGCGGAACGAACGGTTTGATCATTTTGCAGCTGCGTAAAATCGCTTTACGGGTTTCGATACCGAGTTTAACGGCTTCGACCCAAAGACGTTTGCCTGCTTCGCCGTCAGCCATTTTCGCGTTGACGTCCAAGGACGCGAACATCGGATAGAACGGCGAGGTCGAGGCGTGCATCATGAACGCGTTGTTCAAGCGTTTATGCGGGCAGTAACGATCCTGACCTTTGATATGGCTGTCTTTTTTGTGGATCTGCGAGGTCTGCGAGAAGCCGGCCTGTTGTTTGTGGACAGATTGGGTTACGAAGATACCCGGATCATCCGGACCGAGTTCCAAGAGCATCGGACTGCAGTCGCGCATCATCGGAATGAACTGTTCATAACCTACCCAAGCGGAGTCAAAGAGAATGTAGTCGCAGAGGTGACCGATCTTTTCAATGACCTGTTTCGCGTTGTAGATCGTGCCGTCATAGGTACCGAGCTGGATCACCGCCAGACGGAACGGGCGTTTTTCTTTCGCTTTTTTCGGGTCCATTTCGGCAGCGAGTTCGCGGAGTTTCTTTTCATCGAAGCAGCCTTCCAGAATACCGCCGATGAAACCGAACGGGTTACGAGCGGTTTCCAGGTATACCGGAGTCGCGCCGGCCTGAACCAAAGCGCCGTGGTTAATCGATTTGTGGTTGTTGCGGTCATAGAGAACCAAGTCGCCGGGGGCGAGCAAAGCGTTCAATACGACTTTATTGGAGGACGACGTACCGTTCAAAACGAAGTACGTTTTGTCCGCATTGTAGACCTGCGCTGCGTGCTGCTGCGCATCCAAAGCCGGACCTTCATGAATCAAGAGGTCGCCCAACTTAACGTCGGCGTTGCAAAGGTCGGCGCGGAATACGTTTTCGCCAAAGAAATCAAAGAAAGCACGGCCTGCGGGCATTTTACGGTAGAACATACCACCCTGATGGCCCGGGCAGTCAAACTGCGATTTGCCGGCTGCCACATAGTCAGCCAACGAACGGAAGAAAGGCGGTAATACGTCTTCTTCGTACGCCGCTGCAGCCTGTTCAACCTGGCGGCTGTAGTAACCGCGTTTGGTGTCCGTGTTCGCCGCGTCGATGACATGGTCAATTTGGCCCATGTATTGTAAGTCGAGCGCTTTTCCTTCCGTCAATACGGCGATCACCGGAATATTGAATCCCGTTTCTTTCACTTTGTCGAGGTAGTCCATTTCCTGATCCGTAATAACGGCTACCGCAACATCAGTGAAGTCCGTATTGTCGAGACAAACTTTTTCCCGGCCGATCGCCAAGTCAAAGTATTGTTCTGCGAGCGGACTGTAACCCACTTTCAGATGCTTCATTATTAAGACCTCCCAGTCTTCTTACTTAGACAATAAATGTCATAGCCACAAAAAAACGGCATTAGCACAACGATGATGTACATCAGCCTGCCGAACCGGTTTCCCCGCTCGGCGATTTGCATTCACCCGGCAGATCGTCGAGCGATTCTGTCCCGGCTCATTATTCAATTCTGACCACCTAAGGTGCATAAAAAAACATCGTTACGTGCCACACGGGTGTTTGCGGCTTTCACCCGTTGTTCAACATCATTATATTCCTCCGATTCAAAGGCTGTCAATTTCATAATATTCATAGATTTTCACCCAAAACAGATCGGTCAGATTTATTTTGGTTTTAAATGAAATGTTTATTGATAATTTTTAAATTTTGCAAACAACCTCAACAATTATTTTATAATCTTCAAAACACCTCTTATACAAGGTTCGGCGGGTATTTTTCAGCGGATGTATTAAAAATCACAAAAAAACATTTTTAATATATCTATATGTTTTTATAATTTTATTTTTACATTCCCGATCTTTCCATTATGCATTTTATGCATAATAAATCTTATATTTTTATTAATTTATGATTAACTTATATATTTTTACTATACATAATTTGTTTCTGCGCTAAAAAAGAGACCCCGCAGGGTCTCTTTTTTGGTTATATCGCTTTTATTTTTCTTCGTTTTCCGCTGCTTCGTCCGCTTTGTCACCGTGTCCGGCGCGTCCCTCTTCCGGACGCATCAGCGGGAACAGAATGACATCGCGAATGGATGCGGCATCCGTCAGGAACATAATCATGCGATCAATCCCGATACCCAAACCGCCAGTCGGCGGTAAGCCATATTCCAATGCGGTGACGAAGTCTTCGTCCATCTGATGGGCTTCGTCATCGCCCATTTCGAATTCACGCATTTGCTGCTCAAAGCGTCCGCGCTGATCGATCGGGTCATTCAATTCGGAGTAACCGTTGGCGAGTTCGCGACCGAAGATAAAAGCTTCAAAGCGGTCGGTAATCGACGGGTTTTCTTTATTTTGTTTCGCGAGCGGCGAGATTTCCAGCGGGTGACCGAAAATAAAGGTCGGCTGAATCAGTTTTTCTTCCGCCACTTCTTCAAAGCACGCGTTCAGGATCTTGCCGATGCCGTCATGTTCCGTGTATTCCGCACCGAGGCGATCCGCGATCGCGCGCGCTTCTTCAATTGTTTCTACCTGGTCGAAGTCTTCACCCGAGAATTTCTTGACCGCTTCCGGCATGGTCATGCGGTTCCACGGCGGGGTGAGATCGATTTCCGTCCCCTGATAGTTAATTTTCATCGTACCGAGTACCTTCTGCGCGCAGTAGGAAACGATTTGTTCCGTCTGGTAGATGGCGTCTTCAAAGTTGCCGTACGCCTGGTACGTTTCCAGCATCGTGAATTCCGGGTTGTGACGGTTGTCGATACCTTCGTTGCGGAAGTTGCGGTTGATTTCAAAGACGCGTTCGAAACCGCCGACAACCAATCTCTTCAGGTACAATTCCGGCGAGATCCGCATGTACACATCCATGTTATGCGCGTTGTGGTGCGTGATGAACGGACGCGCGGCGGCGCCGCCGTAGATCGTCTGCATCATCGGCGTTTCGACTTCCATGAAACCGTGATCGGTGAGCCATTCGCGAATACAATTGATAATCTGCGAACGCTTTTTGAAAGTGTCACGCACTTGCGGGTTCATGATCAGGTCGACATAACGTTGACGGTAACGGATTTCCGGATCCTTCAAGCCCTGCCATTTGTTCGGCAACGGGCGCAGACCTTTGGAAAGCAAGGTCAGTTTTTCCACGCGCACGGTGATTTCACCCTTGTGCGTTTTGAAGACCTTGCCATTAATTCCGACGATATCACCGATATCCAGCAATTGAAACAGTTGGTATTCGAGCTCGGATACTTCATCCTGGCGTAAGTAGACTTGAATGTCGCCCGTGAAGTCGCGCAGATTCAGGAACGCCGTTTTGCCGTGATCGCGGAGCGCCATGATACGACCGGCAATCGCGACTTCCTGTTCTTCCAGTTCCGCAAATTCGTCAATGATCTGCTGATTATGATGCGTCCAGTCAAATTTCTGACCAAACGGCGTCACTCCTAAATCGTAAATCTTTTGCAGCTTTTCACGGCGGATCTGCATCTGCTCCGATTCGCCTTCGCGCAGTTGTTCTAGTTCGGAACCATGTTCGTGTTGTGCGTTATCCATGTTATTCTCTCCCTTTAAGTCGACATAGCCGTTATGAATTTTCTTTGTATGTGCAGAAAAGTATTTTACCGACGAAACGTCGGTTTGGCATCTGTCGCCTTACGCGGCAGGATCACACGGCGTGCCGGCGCTAATGGCTGCACGCAATGTAAGTATACCGCGCCGAATTGCCCTTCCATACCGGACCCCCCAATGGTTGCCAATTTAATTTATTAACAAGAATTATAGCAAACCGTTTTTCGAGTGTCAACCCTCCGCAGACATCTCGGAACGTGGGAAATCAGGTTGGTAGTCCTTCCTCGCCTTGAGATAATCAAGAAATTGACGCATGACTTTCGGGTTCTCCGACCCTTTTTGCGTATAGACGTAATGCTCCGCTCGCAGGTACTTGCTACGCAACGGAACCGCCGTAACGTAGGGCGCCAGCCACGGCGACACGTCGCCCGCGATGACCGCGATCCGATGGCAACGCAAGGCCACATCGACCACCGTCGCCGTCGATGTGCAGCGTATCCCAACGGGAATTTCGACATGTTCTTCACGACAGCCGCGGAAAAATCCGTCTTCCAATTCCGTCGCCAAGCAAATCGGATCCTTGGTCAACGACGCCATCCGCACGTGTTGTTTATCTTTCAGTAGCGGATGATCCTTTTCCCCGATCGCGTAAATCGGTCTCGTAAAAGCACCTTCCAATGTATACATAAACGCCTGCGACGCGGCGAACGGTGTCATGATGCAATGAATTTCACCGCGTTCCAAGTGCTCGGCGAGCGTAGCGAGATCGTTGACCATGATGCGCCAACGACGATCCGGGTGTTGTTCCACAAAGTCGGTGACATACTCCCCCACGGCCATGGAAAGATCCGGCACCGTGCCGATCGCGACCGTTTCCAATTCATTGAAAGCGACCATTTTCAGGTCGGTCCGCAGTACATCCGTCGCATTCAAAATATGGCGCATCCGCCGATATAAAAGTTCACCGGCGGCCGTCAACTCCAAGTGACGACTGCCCTGTCTCGTTTTAATCAGTTGAACGCCGTAATACGACTCCAGTCTTTTAATTTGCGCTGACAAGGCCGGCTGCGCGATATTCAAACGTCGCGCGGCTTCACTTACGGTATAGGATTCCGCCACAATAACAAAGTTGCGATAAAAATCCAGATTCATCGTAATCCCCCAATGCAAGAACAAGGTGGAGGTATCCTCCACCTGTTCGAATAGCTTGTTATCTCACGATGTAATTGTATCGAAATTGCTGGTTTTAAACAAGACAACCGCTAGATGATGAATTACACTTGAGTTGCCGTCATTTTTTCTTTCGTTTGACCAACTTCGAATCGCTTGGCGACAAAGCCATAAAATGTCCAGCCTAAGAAGGTGACCAGACCGCCGTAAGCCAGAGCGAATTCGCCGCAGGCATACAGGGCGTAGAAGCTGTACGCGGTAGCAATGAGGTTAACCACGTACGTGGTCATCTGTTTTTGTTTCGACACGCCCGCTTTATGCAAAATAACCGGCAAGGCGGCCATCGAAAGCACATACGGAACGAGATTGGTGACGACCGCGAGATCGACGATCGCGCTGAACTGTTCCATCAGACTCGGGGAAATCGTCGTAAACGCGATGACGGTTTCGATAATCGTCATGATGATCATGCCCGCGACCGGCGCATTGGCGCGCGTGACTTTCGAGAAAACATGCGGGAAGTAGCCGACGTCCGCCGACGACTTCAATACCTGCGCGGTCGTGAACTGCCAGCCCAAAAGCGAACCGATGCAGGCGAGCGACATCAGACCCATGACGATCTTGCCGACGATCGGACTGAACATATGCGCAAAGACAAAACCGAACGGTGCGTTGGAAGCAGCCAACTGATCAACCGGCACTATCCCCGCCATCACATTGGTCGAGGCAATGTAGACGATCGCTGCTCCCAGCGTGCCGCCCAACACCGCAATCGGTACGTTCTTTTCCGGATTTTCCACCGCGTCGCTGTTGGCGCATGCGGATTCCAAACCCAAGAACGACCAGAGGGTTAGCGTAATCGACTCGCTGACTCCTTCCATAAAAGGCAGTCCGTGCGGGTTCCATGAGTTGATATAGAGCGTCGGGTCAAACCAGAACCAGCCGATCAGACTGATGCCGACGACCGGAATAATTACGCCCCAAACGGTAACGGAACCGATTTTGCCGGTAATGCCGGCGCCACCGAAATTCAGTACTGCCGTCACCCAAAGCGTCGCGATCGCTGCAATCCCAACGCCCAAGGCAGACAGTTTCATATCCATAAATTCCGTGCCGTAGCCGACCGCGGAAATCGCAATCGCGACGTTGGCGATAATCAATGAAAACGAATACGTATAGTTGCAAATAAAATTGCCGGCCTTGCCGAACGCGTTGTCAGCGTAGCCGCCCATGCCGCCCTGTTCTCTGCTGAACATGCTACATTGGGCAAAACAGTAAGCCAAACACATCGACCCTACCGCCGTCACCAGCCAGGAGAGGATCGACATCGTACCAACGGACGCCAGCTTGGCGGGCAACATGATGATGCCGGAGCCCATCATGTTAACCGCCGTAATAATAGTCAGCTGAACGACGCCCATTTTTTTTGTTTCTTGTGACATAGTGATCGCATCCTTTTAGATATCACCGCCACTCGGGCGATTATTTTTTTGTCTTTTTCGCGGCCGTTTTACTATCCGCGTTTTGAATGACGCTTTCGTCTTTCAAAACATACGCTACCGCGCGTGTTTTACCGTCGATTTCAGCGAAGTGCACGCCCTGAATTTCACCGGCAAATCCCGGTAACAGATTGATCGTATCTTCCAAGGCACGGAAATATTCGATGACGGTATCGCCCCAGCGTTCGCCCGGATCAATCGTGATGATTCCCGGCGGGTACGGCAACGCGCCTTCCAAAGCTACGCGGCCTTTGATCTTATCGAGGGTCACTTTTTCCCAGTTGCCCGCGACGAATTCATAGTTCGCGTCTTTCGCGCTCATCGCGACTTCCGGCAGGTATTCTTTGCGGAACAAACGTTTCTGCAGAATGTTGACGCGGCGCGATTTGTAGAACTCGTGCATTTCCTGGCAGAGTTGTCGAATGGTGTAGCCTTTGTAACGGGCTTCGTTTTGTTTATAAATCTTCGGCAATACCTGCGAAAGCGGCAGATCTTCGTCCAGACAGGTTTCAAACCGCACGAGGAGTGAAATCAGGTTCTGCATCTTCGTATAGGTTTCCGCCGGCGTAAGCAGGAAGAGAATCGAGTTCAAATCGCTCTTTTCCGGTGTCATGCCGTGTTCGCGCAGGTAGTTCGAAAGCAATCCCGCCGGAATACCGAAGTCTTCATATTCCCACGTTTTTTTATTGATGCCCGGCGTATAGAGGAGCAACTTGCACGGATCAATGACGTACTGATTTTCACCGTACGCTTCAAAGCCGTGCCAGCTGTCTTTCGGGTTCATGCGGAAGAAGCGGACGTCATTGGCGATGGTATCGGTGTCGTAATCTTTCCACGCTTTGCCGTCAATTGTTTCCGGAATGAACGGCTTGAAATAGTGACAGTTTTTGATGATTTCTTTGCGGATATCAATGCCGAGTTTAACGGTATCGGCCCACAATTTGCGGCCCGCTTTGCCTTCGTGGATCTTCGCGTTGACGTCCAGCGAGGCGAAAATCGCGTAGAACGGCGAGGTCGACGCGTGCAACATAAATGCGTTGTTGAAGCAGTCGTCGTTGCAGTACCGCGGCTGATCTTTAATGTGACTGTCTTTTTTATGAATTTGGGAGGCCTGCGAGAAGCCGGCGAGCTGTTTATGTACCGACTGCGTGACCAGGACGCCCGGATCATCCGGTCCGAGTTCCAAAAGCAGCGGGCTGCAGTCGCGCAACATCGGAATAAATTGTTCATAACCGACCCAAGCGGAGTCGAAAAGAATGTAGTCGCACAGGTGACCGATGCGGTCGATGACCTGACGCGCGTTATAAATCGTGCCGTCATAGGTGCCGAGCTGGATCAACGCCAAACGGAACGGGCGTTTCGCCTTGGCTTTTTCCGGATCGACTTTGGCGATTTCCGCGCGCAGATAGTCTTCTTCAAAGCAATGTTCATCCACGCCGCCGATAAAGCCGAACGGGTTGCGTCCGGTTTCCAAATAAACCGGTTTCGCGCCGACCTGTACCAACGCGCCGTGGTGCACGGATTTGTGGTTGTTACGGTCGAACAATACGACATCGCCCGGATGCAAGAGCGCGTTGATGACGACTTTATTGGCCGTCGACGTGCCGTTCATGACGAAGTAAGTCGTGTCGGCGTTAAATACTTTCGCCGCGTGTTTTTCCGCTTCCGCCGGCGCCCCTTCGTGAATCAGAAGATCGCCCATGCGTACGTCGGACGAGCTCATATCGGAGCGAAACATATTTTCACCGAACCAGTCGTAAAGGGCACGTCCGGCCGGATGTTTACGGAAGAACTGACCGCCATGGTGCCCCGGCGTCGCCAGCGTCATGTTACCGCTTCCCACATATTCGGTCATTTCACGGAAGAACGGGGGTAAAACTTCTTTTTCATAATCTTTGGCCGCCTGTTCGATCTGACGTCCGAACAGGTCGCGATCAAATTCGTTGACGTCCATAACGTGAACGCCGGCCGCCAGGAGATCCAGCGGAATTTGAGTGTCCCGACGCGTACAGATGACGAACATCGGAATATTCAACGCCGAATCGATGAATTGTTGCAGACAATTCGTTTCATCCTCGGTGACGATCACGACCGCCGCCGAAGTTAAATCCACCTCGAAATTTTCGATGACATCTTCTAAAAAAAGAACTTCACGATCGGAAAGCAAGTCAAAGCATTCGTATGCTGCTTTGCTACAGATGACGTTTAATAGTGCCATAAGACAATCCTCCTGTTCATTTTTTACCATGGCATCGACTGCGCGCTTAATCGATACCTATTGTCCTCACTGTCAGTATAGGCGGGTCGGCGCGTTTTGAATAATACAGCAAATCTATAAGTCAACCCTTCACTTATAAAAAAAGAAGCCCCGAGCGCGAGGCCGCGGGGTTTCTTTATAAGCAAACTTTTTCGCAATTTTCAGTTTTTGTTAACTTTTGTTTGCTTCCAATTATACTTTATCTTTATTATAAAGATAGTATAAATTATATTTTTTCGCTTTTATCTTCTTTGGGCGGCTCTTACGGAAAGCGTTACGCTTTCTTTTTGCCGGCGGTATTCACGACTTTAACGATCTCGTATTCGAGTACCTGCTCCGGCGCCTGCACCGTTACTTTATCTTTGGCTTTCTTACCGATCAGCGCTTTGCCGACGGGGGATTCGTTGGAAATTTTATCTTCAAACGGATCCGCTTCCGCGGAGCCTACGATCGTGTATTCCAGCGTTTCTCCGTTTTGGTCTTTGATCGTGACGACCGAGCCGAGCGATACTTTCTTGCCTTTCGGGTTGGCGATAATCACCGCGTTGCGGATGCGTTCTTCCAGTTCGGCGATCCGACCTTCGACAAACGCCTGCTGATTTTTGGCGTCTTCATATTCCGAGTTTTCACTTAAATCCCCGAGAGCGATGGCTTCCTTCAGTCGTTCCGCCACTTCCAAACGGGTTTTTGATTTTAATTGAGCGAGCTCCTCTTTCATTTCTTCCAAGAAAGCAGCGCTGACTTCCGTTGCCTGCGTCATATCTTCCAAAACTCCTCACTTATATAAATAAATACCATTAAGAAAAACAATATTATTTGAATTATACCACAGTACACCGACTGAGTCCACGCACATTTATGCGCTACAGCGCGGCAAAGGAAAGCGCTTTCGCCAGGAGTTCATCCCAGCGCGCGAGCGTTTCCGCCTGCATCAATTCCCGTCGTAAAGAGGCGGAGTTGCGCAAGCCGCGCAAGTAGCCGATCGCATGCGTGCGCATTTGCCGAACGGCGACCGCTTCTCCTTTTTCTTCGGCGAGCATATGCAAGTGCCGACGACACATGGTCAGGCGTTCCGTTGCCGTCGGCGGCGCGACGACTGCACCGGTCGCCAGATAGGTCGTGACTTCATGAAAAACAAACGGGTTGCCCATGGCGGCGCGACCGATAGCGACGCCGGCCGCATTGGTTTCCGCAAGCAGACGGGCCGCGCTCGGCCCGTCGACCACATCGCCGTTTCCCCAGACGGGAATTTCGACGGCGGCGACGACTTCGGCGATCGCCTGCCAGTCCGCTTGGCCGCTGTAGCCCTGTTCGCGCGTGCGCCCGTGCACGGTGAGTGCGGCGGCGCCGGCGGCGGCCAGCGCGCGCGCCACCGTCACGGCGTTGCGGGAATCATCATCCCAGCCAAGACGAATTTTCGCCGTGACCGGCACGTCCACAGCGTCCGCCATCGCGGCGATGCAGGCGGCCGCTTGCGGCACGGCACGCAGGAGCGCCGAACCGTCGCCGTTTTTGACGACTTTCGCGACGGGACAGCCCATGTTGAGGTCAATGATATCCGCGCCCGCTTGCGCGACGATTTGCGCCGCTTGCGCCAATTCGTCCGGAACGTGTCCGAAGAGCTGCACCGCGACCGGATGCTCATCTTCCGCCAGCGCCAACATGCGCAGTGTTTTTTCATTATGATATAAAAGTCCTTTGGCGCTGATCATTTCCGTACAAACGAAACCGACGCCCTGCGCCGTCGCAAGTCGTCGGTACGTCTGATCGCAAACGCCCGCCATCGGCGCGAGCGCCACGCAGTTGCGCAACGTCACGCCGCCGATAGCGGGGGTGTTATTTGTTGCGTTCATATAAGAGTAAAAGCCCTTCCAAAGTCAACATCGGCGCGACATAGTCGATCGTCTGCGATTCGCCCGCGATCAACGCCGCCCAACCGCCGGTGGCTACGACCGCCGCACCATCGCCCAGTTCCTGCTTCATGCGATTGACGATGCCGTCCACCTGACCGACATAACCGTAGAAAACGCCGGCCTGCATGCTGGCAATCGTATTTTTGCAGATGACACTTTCCGTTTTCTTGAGTTCGATACGCGGCAACTTCGCGGCGCGCTGGAACAGCGCTTCCATCGAAATGCCGACGCCGGGAGCAATCGCGCCGCCCAAGTAATCGCCTTTTTCCGAAATGGCGCAATAGGTCGTCGCCGTACCGAAATCGATGAGCACCAACGGTCCGCCGAAGCGTTCGTACGCCGCGACCGCGTTGACGATACGGTCGGCGCCAACTTCCCGCGGATTTTCATATTTAATATTCATGCCGGTTTTCGTGCCCGGACCGACAAATGTCGCCTGCACGTTAAAATAGCGCTGCGCCATCCGTTCCAATGTCGGATTGACCGGCGGCACAACGGACGATACCATGATCGCTTTCACATCCGTCATTTTGACCTTGTTGTAATGGAATAAGTTACCGATTAATACGCCGTATTCATCGGTCGTCCGAAAACGATCCGTAGAAATCCGCCACGAATCCTTGAGCTCGTGGCCTTCAAATACGCCGAGTACGATATTCGTATTGCCGACGTCCATGACAAGTAGCATAGGTTTCTCCTTTACTGTGCCGCTTCATCTTTGTAGCGAATCGAAACTTCGCCCGCCAGTACGCGTTCAACGCCGTGATCCGTTTCCACCAAGAGGCAGCCGTCGGAATCGATATCGATCGCTTTACCGCTGTAGGTGTAACCCGGTGTGATGACATTGATATCCCGACCGAGCGTCACCGAATATTTGCGCCATTCGTCAAGAATATTAGCGAAGCCGTTCGTTTCCACTTCCGCATACAGGGTTTCAAGCTCCATCAAAATCAAATTAAGCAATTCTTTACGCGGAATACGTACGCCTTCCAGCAAAAACGAAGTCGCTTTATCCCGCAGGTCTTCCGGTAAATCGACACGGGCGACATCGGTATTGATGCCCATCCCCATGACGATGTAATTGATCTCTTCCATCGTCGCGTCCATTTCCGTCAGGATGCCGACGATTTTGCGACGTTTCACCAGCAAATCATTCGGCCATTTGATACCCGCTTCGGTAAGACCCGCCTGATGGAACGCGCGCACCAGCGCGACGGCGGCCAGCAACGTGCACTTCGACGCTTCGAGCGGCGAAAAATGCGGCCGCAAAATCAGCGAGAACCAAATCCCTTTGGCATAGGGGGAAAACCACGCGCGCTGCAGACGACCACGACCGCCGGTCTGCTCTTCGGCGACCACAATCGTTCCTTCCGGCGCGCCGCGCCGCGCTTCTTCCTTGGCGATAGCGTTCGTGGAGGGCGCGGTCTCGCGATAAATAATATGGCGGCCGAACGATTCGGTGGAAAGAACGCTGTTGATTTCAAGTTCCGTCAGAAGGTTGGGCGCATGCAACAGCCGGTACCCTTTGCGCGTGCTCGACTCGAACACGTAACCGCGTTCTTTAAGGACCTTGATATGTTTCCAAATGGCGGTTCGTGAAACTTTCAGATCATCGGAAATTCGTTGCCCCGAAACGTACTCGCCGTGAGCGTTTCGAAAGTAATCCAAAATCTTATTGCGCATGCTTTGCCACTCCTTTTTTACGTGATGAATGTATTCTTATTATAAAAACAGGTTTACAATTTGTCAAGTTATCCTCGCGCTTCCGTTAACATACAAAAAAACGACCGCATCCCGCGATGCAGTCGTTTTTTGTATGTTCAATTCTCGCGATGCCAACGATCTTTCGGCGGCACATCACCGCTCGGTGAAGGCGGGGTTTCCGGTCCCGGCTTCGGAGCGACCGGCGGCGCCGGCGGCGGTTGCCGCCACGGCTGTTCGGCCGTCGGATCCGGAAGCGGCGGCGCTTCGACCGCGGTTCCGTCATCGAAATCTTCCGCCTGCGGTGCTCCCGGCGGCGGCGTAATCGATTTGTATTTGAAAAGGTTGGCGACCTGCTTGGAGTCGATTGTTTCGACTTCTAAAAGCGCCTGCGCCATCGCTTCCAATACGTCTCTGTTTTCGAGCAGCAGCTTTTTGGTTTCCGCGTAGGCTTCTTCCGCGTATTTACGCATTTCCTCGTCAATCGCGGTGGCGATATCTTCACCGTAGTTGCGTTCGGAGCCGAGTTGCTTGCCAAGGAAAATCTGTTCCTGATGTTCCCCGAACGTGATCGGTCCCAAGCGTGGGCTCATGCCCCAACGCATAATCATATTGCGCAAAATCTGAGTGACGCGTTCCAAATCGTTGGACGCGCCGGAGGAGATATCATTGAACGTGATTTCCTCCGCCACGCGGCCGCCCATCAAGACGCGAATTTCAGATAAGAGTTGCGATTTGGTAATGTACGCGCGCTCTTCCTGCGGTAGCGTCATGGTATAGCCGCCTGCTTGCCCGCGCGGCACGATGGTTACTTTGTGAACCTTATCCGCGTCCGGCATCAGCTCGGCGATAATCGCGTGCCCCGATTCGTGGTAGGCCGTGATTTTGCGTTCCCGTTCGCTCACGACGTGGCTACGACGTTCCGGACCGTAGGCGACTTTTTCACTCGCTTCTTCGAGTTCCGCCATGCCGATTGTTTTCTTGTTTTGCCGCGCCGCCAACAGCGCCGCTTCGTTCAAGAGGTTGGCCAGATCCGCGCCGGTAAAGCCCGGCGTTTTCTTGGCGATAATTTTAAGGTCGATATCGCCTTCCAAAGGTTTATTTTTCGCGTGAACTTTCAGAATCGCTTCCCGTCCGCGCAAATCCGGACGGCTGACTACGACCTGACGGTCAAAACGGCCCGGACGCAAAAGCGCCGGATCCAAAATATCCGGTCGGTTCGTCGCCGCGAGCGTAATGATGCCTTCGTTCGCGCCGAAACCGTCCATCTCGACCAAGAGCTGGTTCAGCGTTTGTTCGCGTTCGTCATGACCGCCGCCGAGGCCGGAGCCGCGCTGGCGACCAACCGCGTCGATTTCATCGATGAAGACGATACAGGGCGCGTTCTTCTTCGCTTGAACAAACAAATCACGGACACGTGACGCGCCGACGCCGACAAACATTTCGACGAAGTCCGAACCGCTGATACTGAAAAACGGCACATTCGCTTCGCCGGCTACGGCTTTCGCCAAAAGCGTTTTACCGGTACCGGGCGGGCCGAAGAGCAAAATGCCTTTCGGAATTTTCGCGCCGATCGCGTTATATTTACCCGGGTGTTTCAGAAAATCAACGACTTCCGTCAATTCCTGTTTGGCTTCTTCTTCGCCGGCGACATCGGCAAAAGTGACATGTACTTTGCCTTCTTCATGCATTTTCGCGCGCGACTTGCCGAAGTTCATCACGCGACCGCCGCCGCCCTGCGTTTGGTTCATGATAAAGAACCAGACGCCGATCAAAAGCAAAATCGGCAACAGCGAAGTCAACATGCCCAACCACCAGGACGGTTGTTCCGGCGGCTTGGCCTGAATGGTCACGTTGTTGGCGCGTAAAATCGGCAACAACTGCGCATCATTATCCGGCGCGTAGGTGGTAAATTCCGTGCCGTTTTTAAGCTTACCGCTAATGGAATTATTCGTCAGTGTGACATATTCCACATTTTTCTGCTCGACTTGCGTCAAGAAATTCGAATACGTAAGATCCGATTTCTTTTCCTGCGGCTCCACGAAGTTCGTAAACATCGACACCGCAATAATAATCAGCAGAACGTACAAGCTGACGTTTTTAATAAATCGATTCAAATGACTTCCCCTTTCCCATGGGTCAATTCCCAACAGAATGTCATTTCATTTTATCATGATGAGAATTTTTTTACAATTATGATTCGTAGTACTCCGGTTTGAGAACACCCACGAACGGAAGGTTGCGATAATTTTCCGCGAAATCCAAGCCGTAGCCGACGACGAATTCATTCGGCACGTCAAAACCGATGTACCGTACGTCGACCTGTTTTTCACGGCGCGACGGCTTGTTCAAAAGAGTAACGAATTCGACGGAGTTGGCGCCGCGCACTTGCAAAATCTCATTCAGATAGTACAACGTCGTGCCCGAGTCGATCATATCCTCCACCACCAGCACGTCGCGGCCGTTAATATCCGTGCTCAAGTCTTTACGGATCTGAATATGCCCCTGCGACTGCGTGCTGTTGCTGTAACTCGAAACCACCATAAAATCGATTTGCACGTCCAAATCGATTTGGCGCATCAAATCGGCCATAAATACCGCGGAACCTTTCAAAATGCCGACTAAAAGCAATTTTTTGCCGCGGTAGTCGTTGGTAATCTCCCGTCCCAATACGGCGACACGGTCGCGAATTTCTTCTTCAGTCACCAGTATTTTGGCGATATTCGGATGCATTATTTGTCCTCCTCTGCACATCAATCGCCAGCCGTTCCGGCCGGTCATTGACCGTTGCAACACCTGAAAAATCATGTAATGTAAAATAATCAAAGGCCGCGTATACGTGCCTGTCGTCGGCGAGCAGCACGACGCTGTCACGACAACGGCGCGGCACTTTACTATCAATAAAATAATCGCTCAATTTTTTCGTGCCGAAAGGAAACGGAATCCGATCGCCCGCGCGGCGGTAACGCAATGTCAAAGGACCGGTCAAAACGCGCGCCGGAATGACCCATGGCGCCGTTTCACCTTCCGCAAGCGCGCGGATCCGCACCCGCAAGTCCCCGAGCGCCAGCGGATCGTCCGCCGTCCGCGTCATCGCTGCTGTTTCCGCAACGACCGCCGCTTGCGGCGACAGCAGCGCATCGGTCGCAGTCAACACCGCCGTCAGACCGTATAAGTTCTGTTCGGTGCCGGTTTCTCCCGTCGCGAACCAAGCGACAAGGCGTTCGGTATGCGCGAACGAAAGCGTTGTACCGCTTTCTTCTCGCCACAACTTGCGAACGACGCGCCGTTGCAATGCGTTCGGCAAGTCGTTGAACGCGCCGCGGGAAACAACAATAGTTTCCGCTTCACGCCGCGTGATTTGAGTGAGAACATCGACAATGACATTATCCAAATACTCGTCATCCGCGGCGGCCGTCGTCGCGAGCTGTACCAAATGTTCGCGAATGCGCGGATTATATTGCGCAAGATGTGGCAGCACTTCATGACGCAATGCGTTTCGCAAATAGGTCGTATCCGTATTCGTCTCATCCATACAGGGCGTGTACGGAAAATGCGTCAAATAGGTTTCGATTTCCGCCCGCGTGACGCCGAGAAACGGACGCACGATATGGCCGTTTCTCGCCCGCATGCCGCCAAGCCCCGTCAGGCCCGTGCCGCGCAATACATGATGAAGCACGGTTTCCGCCTGATCATCGGCATGATGCGCCACGGCAAGCAAGGTATATTCCTCTTGCTCGCGCAACTGTTCAAGCGATCGGTAACGCAATGCCCGCGCCGCGGTTTCGACCGATTCGCCGGTCGTTTGCACCGCCCGCGGCACATCGGCGTCCAACCGGTAGAAGGGCAATTTCAAGTCTTGCGCCAAGGCGCGCACGAATTTGACTTCCGCATCCGCCGCCGCGCGTAAATGGTGATGCACATACGCGAGTCCCGCGGTGATGTGAAACTCTTCTTGCGCCGCCGCCAGGTAGAGCGCGAGGGCCAGCGAATCCGGTCCGCCGCTGCAACCGATCAAGATGGCGTCGCCCGGAGCAAACAGCGCCTCCCCCCACACGAAAGCATTGACTTTTGCGACAAAATCCGTCACAAGAGATAAGCCTCCCGATAGATTCCTTCGAGTAAATCCCGATCGCTTACGGTAATTTCCGGCAGCGCAAAATATTCCAGTAAACTTTCCGCGATGACCGCGCCCGCTACGATAATATCCGCCCGCTCGCGCGCCAACCCGGGCAGCTTCGTGCGCTCTTCATACGACATGCCCGTCAGACGCTCACGCAGCGCGTGCAGATCCTCATACGCGAGCACGTAGCCCTGCACTTTTTCGGCGTCATACGGTTCGAGTTCCAACAGCATCGAGACAATACTCGTCATCGTGCCGCCGACGCCGATCCAGCTTTTCACGCCTTGCACTTCGGTTGTTTCTTCTTTCAATACAGCAAAGCAATGTTTTTTCAATTCGGCGATACCGCGCGGCGTCATCATGTCAAAATCGCGTGTACCGCGCACCGCTCCCAGGGGCATGCTCACCGCCGCGCCGAGATCACCGCCGAAACCGACGCCGATTTCCGTGCTGCCGCCGCCGATATCGACGACCGCCGTCACCAGACTGTTTGTCTTGACCGCGCCGAGATAGCCGTAACGCGCTTCGTCGACGCCGCTGATAATACGTACCGGCGCCCCGATGAGCTGAGCCACTTGCCGCGCAAACACTTCGCCGTCGCTCGCCTCACGCAGCGCATTCGTACCGACAACCGTCCATCGTTCGGCGCCCGCTTCGCGCGCTTCGTCAACGAGTTCCCGAATACCTGCCAAGGTGCGATTTTTCGCCGCCTCATTGAGAGGGCTGCCCGCCGCCAAGCCGTCGCCGAGCCGCGTCGCCCGAATATCTTTCCGCAATGTGGTCGTCTGATCTTCCACTGTTTCCGCGACCAGTAAACGTACCGAATTCGTGCCGATATCCAGTACCGCCTGTTTCATAGTTGCCTCCTATAAAAAAAGCACCCTTTGCAGGATGCCCGGTTATTAACCGTTAATCGGACCGTCGCGCGCCGCGTCCGCCGCGTTTGGATTCGGTGTTACGCTTCAAATCACTCAGGCGTTCATCGCTGTCTTTCAGGAACCGGCTGAGTTTATCTTCAAACGAGCTCGGTCCTTGGGAACGACGGTTGCCGCCGCGTCTCGCCGCGGGCGGTCGCCGATCGGCATAGGGCGCATTCCCCGCGTCATTGCGGCGCGGTGCCCGCCCGCTCGTCGTCTGCGGTCGCGGCTGAGCCCGCTTCATCGAAAGAGCGATTTTGCCGTTGGCGTCCATCGAAACGACTTTGACTGTGACTTTCTGATCTACCGTTAAATACTCGTTGATGTCGCTGACGTACTCATGCGCCACCTCTGAAATATGCACCAATCCTACCTTTTTGTCCGGCAGTTCGACAAATGCCCCGAACTTCGCCAAGCCCGTGACAACTCCTTCAACTATGCTTCCGACTGTTACGCTCATGCGTTGATAATATCCTCCTTATATAACAACTGAATAAGTATCTTTATTATACGAAATAATCCGTTTGCATGCAATGTTAGCGGATATAGGGGACTTCGTTGGGTTTTACCAAACCGAGTTGCTCCCGCGCTTCCTTCTCCACCGCCTTCGGATCGTTATATTTCGCTTTTTCCGCCTCCAGCTCACGCTGTTCGGTCTCCAACTGCTGCTGTTGTTGTTCGACGCGAATCATTTCCTGATGCAATTCGCAGTATTTCAAACCCCTTTCGACAAGAAATCCGACAACGAGGAGGATGAGGATACCGAAGACTATATATTTTATATTTTTCCACCATGGTGACGACTTGCGATGCCTCACCGGCGGTTGGTTTGAAAGCGGCGCTTGGGCGGGATGTATCCGCGGCGGTCTCTGCGGGTTATATTTGGTCATTGCGATTCCCTTTCTGTACGCGTTCATTGTACCATACTCCATCGTATTTAGCGCAATAAAAAACGTCCCCGCAGGGACGTTTTTTAGCAGGTCGATTATTTCAGTTCGACTTTTGCGCCGGCTTCTTCGAGCTTCGCTTTCAAAGCTTCCGCATCTTCTTTGGAAACGCCTTCTTTGACGTTGCCCGGAGCACCGTCAACGAGAGCTTTCGCTTCTTTCAGGCCCAAGCCGGTCGCTTCGCGAACGACTTTAATAACTTTCAGTTTGGACGCGCCGACTTCAGCGAGTACAACGTCAAATTCGGATTTTTCTTCCGCTACCGCGCCGGCTGCTGCCGGGCCCGCTGCCGCTACCGCTACCGGAGCCGCTGCCGAAACACCGAATTTTTCTTCCATAGCTTTTACGAGATCGGCGAGTTCGAGAACCGACATCTCTTCAATGGCTTGCATAAGTTCTTCTTTAGTCATTATAATTCCTCCTTAAATGAATCCGCTAATTAAGCGCTTTCTTTTTGTTTGCGAATCGCCTCGAGTACATACACGAGGTTGGTAATGTTGCCCTGCAGGCAACGTACAAAGCCGGTAATCGGCGCCTGCATGCTGCCGACCACTTTGGCCAAGAGCACTTCACGGCTCGGCAAGTCAGCCAGATGCTGCACTTCGTCGACACCGATGACCGCGCCTTCGAGCAGACCCGCTTTTACGGTGATCGCTTCGCTCTTTGTTTCGTCGATAAATTCTTTGAGTGCTTTCGCCGGCGCAACCGCGTCGGATTCCGAGATCGCAATCGCGTTCGGACCGGTCAATTGATCGGCGAATTCTCCCAAGCCCAGGTCGTTGGCCGCAATCGCGGTCAAGGTATTTTTAATAACCTGATAGTGAACGCCGTGTTCCAAGAATTTGCGACGTAATTGGGTGGCGGTCGCTACGTTCAAGCCGACATATTCGACCAAAACGGCGCCTTTCGCGTTTTCCAATTTCCCGCGCATTTCATCAATGACTTGCTTTTTTTGCGGTGTTCCTGCCAATGGTGACACCTCCTTTTGTGAAAGATTTTTTATATTTAGCACGTTAGCTAAGAAAAAACGACCCCGCTTGTGACGAGGTCGCGCACCGAAACTTCGCGGTTTCGGTACTCAGCCTCGGGTGGCGGACAACGTCCATTATATATACAACCACCGGTCTTAAGCTAAGTGTAAATAGTAAGATCAGTCTTCCTTCGGTGCATCCACTTTGGTCGGATCCAAAGTCACACCCGGTCCCATGGTCGAGCTCAAAGTGACGGATTTCATATACTGTCCTTTGATCGACGCCGGACGCGCTTTCGCGATACGATCGAAGATCGCGCGAATGTTGTCACGCAATTGGTCTTCGCTGAAAGACGCTTTGCCGACCGACAGCTGGATGTTGCCCGCTTTATCGGTGCGGTATTCGACTTTACCCGCTTTGACTTCCCGGACCGCTTTGGTAACGTCCATGGTGACAGTGCCGACTTTCGGGTTCGGCATGAGGCCTTTCGGACCCAATACTTTACCCAAACGGCCGACGAAGGCCATCATGTCCGGGGTAGCGACAACAACATCAAAGTCGAGCCAGCCGCCCTGGATTTTGGCAACGAGTTCTTCGCCGCCTACAAAGTCCGCGCCGGCATCTTCCGCTTCCTGCACTTTGGCACCTTTCGCAAACACGAGAACGCGTTTCGTTTTACCGGTACCATGCGGCAATACCATTGCGCCGCGGATCTGCTGATCCGCATATTTCGGATCGACATTCAAATTGAATGCGAGTTCGATTGTTTCATCAAATTTAGCCGTTGCCGTTTGTTTTATCAACGACACCGCTTCGTCCAACCCGTACTGCGTATTGCGGTCGACGAGAGCGGAGGCCTGTTTACTGCGTTTTGTCAGTTTAGCCATGTTTCCTCCTAATAAGGTTCGTAAGAACCGCTTACTCTTCTACCGTAATACCCATGCTGCGGGCTGTGCCTTCGACCATCATCATCGCCGCTTCCACGTCGTTGGCGTTGAGGTCGGGCATTTTCATTTCCGCGATTTCGCGAACTTGCTGTTTCGTTACTTTGCCGACTTTGTTTTTATTCGGCTCACCGGACGCTTTTTCCAAACCGGCTGCTTTTTTCAATAAAACAGCGGCCGGCGGCGTTTTGGTGATGAACGTGAACGAACGGTCTTCGTATACGGTAATTTCTACCGGAATAATCAGACCTTGCTGTTTGGCGGTACGGGCGTTAAATTCCTGTACGAACGCCATAATGTTCACACCTGCCTGACCGAGGGCCGGACCTACCGGCGGTGCCGGAGTAGCCTTACCTGCTTCGACCTGCAGTTTGACGAATTTCGATACTTTCTTTGCCATGTCTTACACCTCCTTATTGCGTAAGATGTGGTGCCAACGAGCCAAAGCTCTCCCACCCGCGCTTGCGCGCGTCATTTAGAGTGTATATCAGGCGCGGCCTCAAATTGGGTCGCATCCAACTCTACCGGGGTAGCGCCGCCGAACATGTTCAGCAGCACGCGGATCCGGCCTTTGTCCGGAAGCACTTCCGTGACGTTCGCCATCTGATCCGTAAAAGCGCCCTGGGTAATGCGAATTTTATCGCCGACCTTGACGGTCAACTTCGCTACCGGCGCCGCTTGCTCTTCCTGACCGTGTAAAACGCGGGCGACTTCTTCGTCGCTCAGCGGAATCGGCTTGGTCGCCGTGCCGACAAAACCCGTGACTCCGGGCGTGTTGCGCACGACATACCAGCTGCGGTCATTGACTTCCATTTCCACCAGCACATAGCCCGGAAAGACTTTGCGCTGGACAATTTTTTTATTGCCGTCCTTGATATCGACTTCTTCCTGCATCGGTACCAGGATCTGACGAATCGTATCCGTCATGCCCAAGGATTGAACTTTTAATTCCAAGTTCGTTTTGACCTTGTTTTCATATCCGGAATAGGTATGAATCACATACCACTTGATGTCGGACGCCATACTGCCTCCTTACATCGCTCCGGCAAGAACACCGGCGAACAATTTATAGAATCCCGTGAAGACGAAATCGACTGCCATGATCAGCAGGCTAATGAAGGCAACCGTGATCAAAACCACAATCGTGTAACGCACCAATTCATTCTTCGTCGGCCATACCACTTTTTTCATTTCCTGTCGTACGCCGCGGAAAAAGGACGTTACGCCTTGCTGCTGTACTTGTGTGTTTTGTCTTGCCATCGTTTCCTCCGCTCCTCGAGAGTTGCTTGCGAAACCTTATTTGGTTTCGCGATGCAACGTTTGTTTTTTACAGAATTTGCAATACTTGTTGAGTTCCAGACGTTCCGTCGTGTGTTTTTTGTTTTTATTCGTCTGGTAGTTGCGTTGCTTGCATTCGGTGCAAGCCAGTGTTACCGCGTCGCGCATTGTGACACCTCACTTACTTCAACTGACTGCGACGGTTCGCGTCGAGTGATAATTATCGGATTTTACCGTCAATACATGCTTATATACTTTACCACATTTCATATACCATGTCAAACGGTGATGCCCCCGTTGCAAGCTGCCACGACGGCCTTTCGCAAGGGGATCAAACCACGCTTTTTCAGCGGGCGCATGAGCGCCGCAACGGAAAAATCGAAAGCCCTCCGAGCGAGGGCTTTTTGCTTACGCGTTTTTGGCAAGCTCGGTCAGCTTGGTGAACGCGGCCGGATCTTGAATGGCCATGTCGGAAAGCATCTTGCGGTTGATCGTGACACCCGCTTTGTTCAAGCCGGCGATCAAAGTGTTGTAATTCATGCCGTTCAGGCGGGCCGCCGCATTAATACGGGCGATCCAGAGACGACGGAATTCGCGTTTTTTCTGGCGACGGTCGCGGCGCGCATACGCCAGCGAGTGCATAACCGATTCGTTCGCTTTTTTGAACTGGCGATTGCGAGCACCACGATAGCCTTTCGCTAATTTTAAAATTTTTTTATGACGACGGCGTGCAGTCACGCCTTTTTTTACTCGTGCCATGAATGATTTCCTCCTGTCTTAGCCGTTCGGCAACATACGTTCCACGCGTTTTTGATCCGCTTTGCTGATCGTTGCGGCTTTACGCAACTGACGCAGGCGTTTCGGCGTCTTCTTCTCTAAGATATGACTTTTGTATGCTTTCGAACGTTTGAATTGGCCGGTACCCGTTTTCTTGAAACGTTTAGCGGCGGAGCGTTTGGTTTTAATTTTCGGCATAATAAGCCTCCTTATTTACTTTTCGGTACTAACATCATCGTCATGTTGCGGCCTTCGAGTTTCGGACCGCGTTCCTGATCGGCCAACTCTTTGAGTTCATCGGCGAACCGGACTAAGAGTTGTTCACCCAATTCCGGGTGACTGAGTTCACGGCCGCGGAACATGATCGTGACTTTGACCTTGCTTTCGTCTTCTAAGAAACGAATCGCGTTTTTCATCTTGACATAGAAGTCGTGGTCCTCGATATTCGGACGCAGCTTGACTTCCTTTAACGTGATGACTTTTTGCTTCTTGCGTGCTTCTTTTTCGCGTTTCTGCTGTTCGTAACGGTACTTGCCGTAATTCATCAGACGGCAAACCGGCGGACGGCCTTGCGGCGCGACCTCGACCAAATCCAAGCCGTGCTCTTCGGCGATCGCCAAGGCCTCGCGCTGCGACATGACTCCCAGCTGTTCGTTATCCTCGCTGACTAGCCGTACTTCGCGGGCACGAATTTGTTCGTTGATACGCAATTCTTTGCTAATGGGGTTTCACCTCCTGAAAATGCATTGGAAACCTAATCAAGCAAAATAAAAAACGGACGGCAAGATGCCATCCGTCCTGTTCCATCTGCGGAAACCCTAGTAACTTCGCGTCGTGTAGGGTGAGAAGCGGATGACTTCTACTTGATCATTACTGACTAATGATACCAAACAAAAAAGATTCTGTCAACCCCCCTTTGGGGAAGAGCGTATCTTTTTCAGTTCGTTCAGTATAGAAAATTCTCCGCAACTTGTCAAGCATTCGCCGCCGTCGTATACTGACCGCAAGGAAACGCGCCGCCCTAAAGGCGCGCGATCGTTTCATCCGTCCGAAAAAAACGCCGGACCGTTGTTATTTTTTACATGAAGGAGTTCGCATGTCATCCGCTACCGAAGTCGTAGGCATTATCGCCGAATACAACCCGCTGCATCAGGGCCATGTCGCCCAAATCAATGCCGTGCGTAAAGCATTCGGCGAGGCGCCGCTCGTGATCGCGCTCACGGGCTCATTCGTACAGCGCGGCGAGCCCGCCGTAGCCGATCCGTGGACACGAGCGCATTGGGCGCTGCGCGCCGGCGCGGACTTGGTGGTGGAACTGCCCGCGGTATTCGCGCTGCGCAGCGCGGAACATTTCGCGGCGGGCGGCGTGCGAATGCTGCACGCTCTCGGCGTGACAACCTTGGTGTGCGGCGCGGAAAATCCCGACCTCACGGCCTTGAAAAAACTGGCCGGCGGTCCGAATCCGACCGCGTTACAGACGGCATTAGCGCGGGGATTAAGTTATCCCGCCGCCATGGAAGCCGCGTTCGCCGCCACCGATCCTGACATCGCGCCGCTTTTACGCACACCGAATAACATTTTAGCCGCCGGCTACCTGCGCGCCATCGAGCGCTATGCGCCGTCGCTCCGTTTACTGCCCTTACTGCGCGAACGCTCGGACAATGCGGCGGGTATCGCGGGGATTTCCGGAAGCGCCGTGCGCGCGCAATTACGCGAGGGTCTTGTGCCACGCGATATGCTGCCCGCGTATACCTATGACGATCTTACGGAAGCCTTGCGAGCGGGCGTACTCCCGCAGCCCGAACGGTATGAACTGCTCTCGCTGCACGCGCTTCGTCTGCTGACGCCCGCGACGCTCGCCAACCTGGGGGAATTTTCCGAAGGTTTGGAAGATCGCTGGTACGCGGCGCGCGGCGCGGCGACGCTTGCGGAGTTTTGGGCCGATGTCAAAACCAAACGCTATCCGCAGACGCGGCTTTCCCGTTTGCTGGTACAGGTACTGCTCGGCATGCGTCGACAGGATTTAAACGATGCCGCAAAAACCGGTCCGGCTTGGATCTATCCGCTCGCTTTTACCGCGCGCGGAGCGGCCTTGTTGCGAAACGTCACGCTACCCGTTCTCGACCGCTACGGCAAAATGCGCAAAACGTTGCCGCCGCAAGTCGTCAACCGGCTCGCGTATGATGAGCGCGCCACCGATTTGGCGGCGCTTTGCTGCGCCAACCCGGAATACCGCGCGGGCGGCGCGCGCTTTTATCGCCGCCCCGTGACGATGAATGAGGAGGCGCAATGAAACAATTATGGACCACTTTTACGCACGACAAAATGCTCATCATCGCATCCGTCATCGCATTTCTGACGATGCTGATCGTGCCGCCCGACAGAACCTACCTCTCGTACTTTAACGGCCGCACGCTGGTATCCATCTGGCTCTTGATAATGATCATCGCCGGTTTGCGCCGCAACCATTTTTTTCGTTGGCTCGCCCGTCGTCTGCTGCAGATCGGCGACAAGGCGCATCACGTGGTGCTCGCGCTGCTGTTTTTCGCTTTCGCCATGGCGACCTTCGTCACGAATGATGTCGCGATCTTCATCACTTTACCGCTCGCAATGCATACCTTGCGCGGCGCGGGATTGATGCAATACGGCGCGTTCGTCGCGGTGCTGGTCGGTCTCGCCGCCAACCGCGGCAGCATGCTGACGCCGATCGGCAATCCGCAAAATATGTTTTTATTTTCCGCGACCCAACTGACCGCACTGGAAATTCTCAAAACAACCGGCCCGTTCGCGCTGATCGCCGCGTTTCTCATGTACCGACGCGTCAGCACGCGTTTGCCGCATACTCCGATCGTCACTCAGGAATTCAAACCGTTGTCGGCGCAATCCAAACGCAACATCGCGCTCTATCTCGGCGCGTTGCTCGTCGCCCTGCTCGCGATCGGCAATGTGTTGCCTCTGTATCCTACGGCGGGCGTGCTCTTTATTTTGACCTATCTCATCTACCCTCACACGCATCGCCACGTGGATTACGGTCTGCTGCTCACGCTGTGCGCGTTTTTTGTCATCGCCGGCAACGCCGTCCGCATGGATTGGCTCGCCGCCTATATTGTGCCGCTGCTGACGCGCTTGCCGTTTACCACCGCGCTCGTCTTGAGTCAATTCATCAGCGATGTGCCGACCGCGATTTTACTCGAACCGTTCGGCGCGCCGCCGCGCTCTCTTTTGCTCGGCGTGAATCTCGGCGCGTGGGGAAGCCCTGTCGCCAGTCTCGCGAGCCTCATCGTTTTCCGCCTCTACAAACGGGAAAAAGAAACGTATCCGCCCGCGTTTTGGCCGAATTTCATCCGTTGCAACGCGCGCTTTTTCTTCCCGGGACTGCTGCTCGCGCTGTTGCTCGGCTATCGTTAAGTCGCTGTTCGCGCCACAAAAAAGAACCGTCCCCGGTTCTTTTTTTATTCCGTTTTTTCGCGCAACCAGACGCGATCATTGCCGTCGATCTCCAACAATTCGACCGCTACGTCCTCGCGCTCGGCGGTCGGCACATTTTTACCGACATAATCCGCTCGAATGGGCAGTTCCCGATGACCGCGATCCACCAACACCGCCAGCTGAATGGCGCGCGGACGTCCCATCGCCATGATGGCGTTCAGCGCACTGCGCACCGTTCGCCCCGTATAAAGCACGTCGTCCACCAGCAGCACGAGTTTGCCGTTCACATCGATCGGCGGCAAGCTGCTTTGCGCCGGCGCGGCTTTTTCATCATCGCGAAAGGCTGTCACGTCCAACGCGTAGACCGCGACCTTCACCCCTTCGATGGCTTCCACTTGACGCGCCAGACGTTCGGCGAGCGGCTCCCCGCGCGTTTCGATACCGATAAACACGGCGTCTTCCAAGCCGCGGTTGCGTTCCAAGCATTCATGTCCGATGCGCCGCACGACGCGCCGTATCGTTTCGGCATCGAGCAGTAAAGTTTTATTTTTCCACATTACGCTTCCTCCCGGGCCTTCGTCAGGCACGCGGCAAAATCGTCCGGCCACGGCGCGGTCACGGTGATCCGTTCGCCGTCCGCCGGTCGGTCAAATGAAAGTTCGGCGGCGTGCAACGCCTGTCCTTCGATCGGAAATCGATCGCGTTTGCGTCCGTAGAGCGGATCCTGCACGATCGGATACCCGATATAGGATAAATGCACGCGAATCTGATGCGTCCTTCCCGTTTCGAGCGCCAAACGCAGCAGCGCGTAATGCGGCATGCGTTCGACTACCGTAAAATGCGTCGTCGCGTCGCGTCCGTCAGGCAGCACCGCCTGACGCAACCGGTCGCGCGCGTCCCGTCCGAGCGCCAATTTGATAATGCCGCGCTCGTTCGAGGGATTGCCGTGCACCAGCGCATAGTAAATCCGTCCCGCCGAGTGCGCGCGGATTTGCGCCTGCAGGCTGTCGCGGCCGCGCGGCGTTTTCGCCGCCACCAACAGTCCGGACGTATCCCGATCCAAACGATGCACGATGCCCGGTCGGATCGGATCGCTCATTTCCGCCAGATGCCCATTGGTGTAAAAGAGCAGCGCGTTGACAAGTGTTCCGTCCGCGTGTCCCGGCGACGGATGCACCACCATGCCACGCGCTTTATTGATCACTACGACATCTTCATCTTCGTAACGCACATCCAGCGGAATATTTTGCGGCTCCGGCAAGGCTTCCAATTTCGGCGTATACTCCGCCGTCACGAACATGCCCTCGCGCAAAACGGTATTCGCTTTGGCCGGCGCGCCTTCCACGGTCACCGCGCCCGATTTGCATAATTTTTGCGCCGCCGAACGCGAGACATCGAGCACCATCGCCAACCATACATCAAGGCGCGTTTTTTCCGCCGCGGCATCCGTTACCCATTCATACATCACGCATTACCTCGCCGCCAAAAGAAGAGGCAAAAGCACGCCACCGCGACGCAAATCGCGATATCCGCCACATTGAAAATCGGCCACACGCGCAAGTCGAAAAAGTCCGTGACGCCGCCCTGATAAAACCGATCCCAGGCATTACCGAGCGCGCCGCCCAGCAGCAGGCCGACCGCGATCGAAAAATATTTCGGTTCACGCGGAATACGTTCTCTGTACCAAAAGAAAAGCGCGAATAAAATCGCCACCACCAAGAGAAAAAACCATTGCTGATGCGCCAAAATGCCGAAGGCCGCGCCGTGGTTTTCTATATATGTCCAATGCCACACGTTCGGAATGACGGGAATGCTTTCTCCGAGCTCCATCGTCGCGCGCACATAATATTTCGTCAATTGGTCGAGCATAATCACAACCAACGCTACCCAAAAAGTCATCCGAGCATAACTCCTTCATTTATATTTCAATAGCTTATTATAGCATATCCGCGTCACGGTCCCTTCCGCGCCCGCCGATCGCCATTTTATTTTTCGTACAAAAAAACGCCCCGCGGGGCGTTTTTTAATCCAATACGTAAACTTCTACATTACGACGTCCGTATCGGTAACATTCGTCGTACGTTTCCATGCATAAGTCAATCCGATTGCCGATAATCGCGCCGCCGGTATCCGCAGCGATCGCTTCGCCGTACCCCGGAACAAACACGCGCGTGCCCATCGGAATCACATTCGGGTCGACCGCTACCACGCCATAACAAGCTTTCATGCCGCTCGCGGTAATCCCGCGACCGTCGCCGTCCATCGGATGATACGCTGTCGCTTCCATGTTGATCACTTTCGTGAATCGGATATCACCGCGGCTGGTATTGACGACATCACGCGTGCCGACTTGCACCACCTGATCCACCGCCGGTTGCAACGGTTGCGACTCCAACGGCACGCGGCCGACTTCACGACCGTCTACCGTAAGCACGCGGTACTTCGTTTTTTGTTTCCCGTTCACACCCGCCTGCGTCACTTTTTCCGCGCCGGCGAACATGCGGTCATTGGGTTCCCGAATAATCTTGAAAGGAACTTCTTCATCGACCGTGATTTCCGAAGTCGTGTACTTACCGACCGGAATTTCCATACCGGCTTTGACCGGAGTATCCGCCGGAATCAGCGTCACATATTCCGCCGGGTCATAGCCCGCTTCCGTGATCGCCTGCGCAGCGGTCTTACCCGCCGACATCGTCGCTTTTACTTCCGCGCCTTCCCGAATGCTGATCGGAACGGCACGACGCACGGTCAATACGGAGCCGTCAACGAGCTTTTCCGTATTCAGATCCACTTTGTCATATTCATTTAACACGATATGCGCATCATACATAATGCCTGCTGTGGATTGCGCTGCTGTGCGAACGGTCTGCTGTCTGCCGTCAACCATAACGGTGAGCGTCCGCGGCTGCATAGAAAAGCCGACCATCGACACGACCATGATGACGAAAACGCAGAACAAAAGGACCGGATGGGTCCCCCATTTTTTCCAATTTGTCCTCATACAGTAACCTCCAACACGGGAATTCTACCATGCGTGGACAGTTCTGTCAAAACTTTTAGGTTTACAATACGGCAAATTAGGGATCAAATGGACTTTTTTCTAATTTTAAAACAAATATTTCCATAAATAGAAATCGACAAAAACAGAGCCCGTGATTCCCTCACCGCAAGGACTCCACAGTTGTCCTTTCGAAAAGGACACCGAGACGGATTGTCAACGAGGGAAACGCACGGGCCATTATTAGAATTTAGTTACAATAACATTTTGTCGGTAATTTTTCCGGATTTTTTGGGAATACGCCATCTGTAAAGACATTTTTTACAATGTTTTTCGCCACTTTACCGCATTTCAGTACGACGCGGCAAACCTTTTTCGCGGCGTTTCCGTTTATTGGAGTTCGTCGGCGTAAAAAGGTTCCAGTCGCTGACGCAACGTGAGATTTTCCGGAACATCCCGCTCTTCGGCAAGTTGCTGGAACTTCTCTTGCGCCGCGATCGGATTCTCCGCGGCGATCGTTTTGACGTAGCTTCCGTCCGGCTGCATCACATGCGCTTTCTGGTTATCGTCCAGCTGAATTTGCAAGAGCTCGCGCAAACGACGGCGATGCGTTTCCGATTCGATCGGCACCATCAGTTCCACACGGTCATTCAGGTTACGCGGCATCCAGTCAGCGGAGCTGATATAGACTTCCGGTCGACCGCCGTTGGCAAACCAAAAGACGCGGCTGTGTTCAAGGAAGCGTCCGACCAAGCTTCGCACGCGAATATTTTCACTGACCCCTTTGATGCCCGGCTTCAATACGCAAATACCGCGCACGATGCAATCGATCTGCACGCCGGCCCGAGAGGCTTCATACAATTTCAAAATGATTTCACGATCCAAAAGCGAATTCATCTTCACGATCATCCGCGCCGGTTCGCCTTTTTTGGCAAACGCGATCTCGCGCTCAATGAGCTCGAGGGAACGCCGGCGTAAATCCATCGGCGCCACGATAAATTTATGCCATTGCGGCGGATCGGAATAGCCGGACAGGAGGTTGAAGAAATTGCCGGCATCGATGCCAAAAAGGTCGCTCGCCGTAAAAATGCCGCAGTCGGTATACAGTTTCGCGGTTTTACCGTTATAGTTGCCCGTTCCGACATGCACGTAACGACGAATCCCGTCCGGTTCGCGACGAATGACGAGCGTGCATTTCGAGTGCGTTTTCACGCCTTTCAAGCCGTAAATAACATGCGCGCCGGCCTGCTCCAGGCGACGCCCCATCAAAATATTATTTTCTTCATCAAAGCGCGCTTTGACTTCCATCAGCACCGTCACCTGCTTGCCGTTTTCGGCGGCCGTCGCCAGAGCATGCACGATTTTGGAGTCCGAACTTACGCGATACAGCGTCTGCTTAATCGCGAGCACGTGCGGATCTTTCGCCGCGTCGCTGACAAACTGCTCCACGGTCGCAAAGGACTCGTACGGCACGTGAATAAAAAGATCATGATTGCGAATTTTAGCGAACAGATCTTCGCCTTTGGTCGTGAGCACCGAGTACGAGCGGCGCGGGCGCACCGGCACGTAGCGCAGGTGGTCGAACCCGGCGATGCCGGCCAGCGAAAAGAACTGCGTGACATCAAGCTTGCCGTTGATATCATAAATATCTTCTTCCGTAAGCGACAACTCATCGCGCAAAAATTCGCGCAACGGCGTCGCTTTACCCGCTTCAAATTCCATCCGTACGGCGGCGCCGCGACGGCGGCGTTTTAACGATTTTTCCACTTCATCGAGAAGGTCTTCCGCGCCTTCCTCGTCGATATCGAGGTCGGCATCGCGCGTGATGCGGAAAACGCGGGCATCCATAATGGTATGTCCCTGGAAAAACGCGTCCGCGCGTTTGCGCAGCACGTCCTCCAGCCAGACGAATTCACGCCCGCTCGCCGTTTGGTATTCGCCCGGAATTTCAATCAGTCGGGGCAAGACGCTCGGCACCGGCAAAATCGCTGTGCGGACATCGTCCGGACTGCCGTTCGGATGCAGCATGACCGCCAAATTCAGACTGCGACTCATCAAAAACGGGAATGGATGACTCGCGTCAACGGCCAGCGGCGTGACCACCGGATAAATCGTGCGGTCAAAATATTCATTCAGCCAGTAGGACTGGTCGGGAGTCAGCTCCTCCGGCGTGTACAGGCGCAATCCCTCTTCATAGAGCCCCGCCAGCACATCATGCAAATACCGATACTGACGCGCCACATGCTGTTTGCACTTGCGCGAAATCGCCGTCAGCTGTTCCGCGGGCGTCATATTGGCGTTGTCGCGCCGATCAATGCCGCCGGCTCGCTGATGCATGAGTCCCGCCACGCGAATCATGAAGAATTCATCCAAATTGGAACCCGTGATCGCGATGAATTTCAATTTTTCGAGCAGTGGATTGTTCGGATCCACCGCCTCTTCCAAAACGCGTTCATTGAAACTTAACCAGCTCAGTTCCCGATTCAAAAAATAACGGTGGTCCAACTCGGGCGTCTCTTGTGTCCGTGCAGAATCAGTCATTGCGGTCTCCTTTCCAGTGTCGCATCCAGCCCGAAAACATCCGTAAATAATTTGGTTTCTTCGGCAAATGTCCATTCTTCCAAAAGGGTGTTCGTATTGGCTTTCGCATCATAATAAATCACCAAACTACCGCGGCGCAAAAAGGCTTCGACGTTATAGAGCTTACGCTGTTCGCCCTTATCCAGCGCGTCCGCCAGCCGCAGTACGGCGACGAGTTTCAAAATCACCATCTTGACCCCTTCGGGCAAGCGCCGGAACGGTTCATCTTCATCGCTCGGACGGCCTTTGTAATTGTAGTACGCAACGACCGCGACCAGTTCTTTTTCCAAATCCGTCAGACCGAATAAGTCCGTGCCCATGATGATGTGGTACGTATGCACGCTGTTTTGGCGCAAGTTCACAAAGCGCCCGATCTGATGCAGGAATACCGCCATTCGCAAGAGGTACGTATCCCGTTCATCCAAGCCGTGCACCGGACGCAGCGCTCGCATCAAAATGACGACATACTCCGCGACCGTTTCCAAATGCATGATGTTGCCGCCGTAGCGCGCCGCCATCGTCTTGGCGAGCTCGAGATGCTGCTCGCGCAAAAAGGTAAGCGCCGGCTCGTCGGTCGTGCGCGCGCCGTAGTAAAGCATCGCGCCGTAAAGAAACGTCGTCGACATCATCAACAAACGTTGCGGCTGCACATGCGTAAAGATCTGCGCGTAAAGGTGCAGCGTCGGCAATAATTTTTCCGCTTCATCGGCGGTGAAACCGTACGCGTGCTCGAGAGTCGTCGCCGTACGAGTCTTTGCGCTCTGAAACACGCGGAAAAAACGTTCCGGCGAAACGATGCGCATCGCTTGCTGCGTAGTAAAGCCCATCATCCGAGCGACCAGTCGCGATTCACGGCCGGACAAAACGACATTATCGATCTCGTATTGCCCCAGCATCGGCCAAATCGGTTCCAAAATGCGCTCGAGAAATTCATTTAACACTTTCGGGAAATCATAACTGTCCCGCTGCGCGCGGCGGAACGATTCCAACACGCGCAACGTGCCGATATGAACGTTCTGCTGGTATTTCAAGGTGTCTTTTTGCCAGATCGTCAGTCCCACCGCGCTGGAGGTAATATCCACATACAGTGTCGTCCCCGCGGCGGCATCGGCATTATGCGTCAATGCATAATGCAACGCGTAATGCTTATAAAAAATTTCCTGCGGCATATCGAGAATTTCGACGGAAAGTCCCGTATGCACGCGGATCAAATCCAAAATCATGCGGCTGTTTTTCGCTTCCCGTAAAACCGCCGTCGCATATACCACGACTTCTTCGACTTCGTAATCCGCCAGAATCCGTCGAAAACCGTTAATCATCCGAACCATTTGCCGGATCGAAGTGAAGGACAACTCGCCTTGCGTGAAAACTTCTTCCCCGAAGCCCGCCGCGCGTCTCGCTTCCTGTACGATCGTGACGTCGTCCGGACCGCCGTAATCGACGATCAAAAGTGACAGCCCTACCGAGCCGATATGAACGACGCCGTACATTCGTTTTTGTTTGCCGATCATGCCCTATTCCTCTCTTTTCTGTGGTACTTTTATTATAGCCCATTTCGCCGGGAAAAGCGGGCACGCCTCCTTGCCTTAACGAAGTTTTTACATAATAAAACGGCGCTGTTTTCTTTTGCATGCGCCTTTAAAATTCGCTACAATAAAAGCAAGAGAACGGGAAGGGACTGAGTATTTTGTTATGGGATGAAGATTACCGCGCCGAGCAGGTCGGCCTGATCGACCTGGGTTCGAACTCCGCGCGCATGGTTGTGATGGCGATCGAGCCGAATGACGCGTACCGGCTTGTCTATCAGGATAAGCAGCTGGTCCGCTTGAGTGAAGGAATGCAGGCCGCGGGCCGTCTCACCGAAGCGGCCATGGCAAGAACCCTTGCCGCGATGCAAAACTTTTCGCATACCGCCGAACTGCTCGGCGTCGAGAAGATGTTGGCCGTTGCCACCGCGGCCATGCGCAGCGCGGATAACGGCATTTTATTTCGCGATGAAATCGAATCCAAAACCGATATTCCGCTCACGATCATCAACGGTCGCGAAGAAGCGCGTCTCGGCTATTTAGGCGTCATCAACACATTGCCATACGAAGATTTCGTGCTCTTTGACCTGGGCGGCGCCAGCACCGAAGTATCCTTGGTGCGCAATCGACGCTTAAAAGAGACGATGAGCCTGCCGCTCGGTTCGCTCACGCTGACGGAAAAATTCGGCACGCAGGACGAAGTCAGCGCCAAAACGCTCAAAGCGATGGGCAGCTATATTAAGAAAATATTGCGCCGTCTGCCCGGCATCGAAAATACGAAACTGCCTCTGATCGGTATTGGCGGCACGGTGCGTAATTTGGCAAAAATCCATCAACGTCTGATCTCCTATCCCATTCCCAAACTTCACCACTATACGATGGCGCCGGACGCCATTTACGACATGACGGAAATGCTCGCGAGCCGCAACTTCAAAGAACGCACGCAGATCTCGGGGCTCGGCCGCGATCGCGCGGACATCATCACCGCCGGCGCGTTTTTGATTCAAACCTTACTGCAATTCACGGGCGCAGAACAACTCATTATCAGCGGCAACGGCTTGCGCGAAGGATTGTTCTTCAACTATTACGCCATGACGCGTCGCCAGGGGCAGCACTTTCCCGAAAGCCTGCTGCGGCAAAGCGTGGAAAACTTCCGCAATACGCTCCCGCTCGGGAACGAAGAGCAAATGCAGTACATCACGAAAATGGCATTGAAACTGTATGACGGCCTGCAACCCCTGCACGCTTTCCCCGCCCGCTATCGGGAATGGCTGGAAACGACCTGCCGTTTACACGATGTCGGCATGATGATCAACTACTACAGCCACGCGCAGCACAGCGCTTACATCATCGCGAACTCGCCGGTGTACGGACTCACGCATCGCGAGCAGGCGACTTGCGCGCTCATCGCCGCGTTTCAAGACGGCATCTCCAATAAATTGCGCCGCTTCGCCCAGTTCGCGAAACTGCTGACCGAAGAGGATCTGACCGTCGTCAAGCAACTTTCCACCCTGCTCGCGATCGTCAAAGCCTTTGACGCGACCTACGATGAAAGCGTCACATCGCTCGCCGTCTCGCAGCCGGACGAAACGCACGCGGTGCTGCATCTTACCGCCCGCTCTGTCAGCGATATTCCGCTGATCAACGCGAACATCGCGCCCCATATTAAAGAATGCAATGAAGAGTATCCCTTTACCCTCAGCGTCGAATGGGATAACGCCGACAAAACGCCGGAGCCATACGATACATCCGCGTAAATCAAAGCAATAAAAAAAGAGACCGTACGGTCTCTTTTTTATTTAGATCGCCGTCCAACCGCCGTCAATGCAAAGCAGCTGGCCGGTAGTGAAGCTCGAAGCATCGGAGGCGAAATAAATCACCGCGCCGTCCAGTTCACCCGGTCGACCGCCGCGTCCCATCGGCGAATACGTCGCGAGAACATCTTGAAACGCTTGCGTTTGAAATGCTTTTTCCGTCATATGCGTGTCAAAATAACCCGGTCCGATCGCATTGACCGTGATACCGTGTTTCGCCCATTCCACCGCCAACGCTTTGGTCAGCATTTTCACGCCGCCTTTGGCCGCGCTGTATGCGGAAAGATAAGCGGGTTTCATCGCTACTTCCGAATGGATTGAGCCGAGGTTGATAATTTTACCGTATTCCTGCTTCAACATCTGTTTGCCCACCGCGCGCGCCACATAGTATACGCCGTCCAGATTCGTGCCGAGCACTTTGCGCCAATCCTCCGTCGACTGCTCCGCCGCCGGCACACTCGCTCCGACGCCTGCGTTATTCACCAAAATATCGATGCGCTGATATTGTGCGACAACCTCTGCCACCGCCTGCTCGATGCTTTCCGGCGACATGACGTCCATCACCACATAGGACGCTTCCGCGCCGAGTTCTTTCAGCGCCCGCACCGTCTCCTGCAGTTTTTCTTTCCGCCGCGCGGCGACCACCACCGTCGCCCCTTGGCGAGCCAGTGCCTTAGCCAATTGAATGCCAAGGCCGGATGAACCGCCCGTAACGAGCGCAATTTTACCGCTTAGGTCAAAATAATTTTTCATCTCGCACCTCCGAGTACTGTGTTCTGTATTTATACTACCATATTTCCCTTATCCACATGGATTCAATCCGTTGCCGGTCGGATTCCGTCTTTACGTCATGGCCAAACGTAGTCAGCGCGGTAGGCATTTCACCGCCCGTTGCATACAGTTTCCGCGCTCGACGGGTACCGTCTTTACGATTCTTTGCACGCTCTCTCCTTTCGCGCAACAAAAAACCGCCTCAGCGTTTCGCTTTAGCGGCTTTTAATACATCAGAGATAAACAATACGCCACCGATGACGTGCAATCGTTTTCCAGTATGTACTCATTTATTTTCCCTTTTTTAGGAGCTTCACGTCTTCTTCATAGCCATCTCTTGTAACTTCGTTTCCCTCGCGCTCGAAGTATGCTTCCACCTCTTCATCGCTCAAGTTCTCCCAATAATATCTAAATTTGTCTACAACTATTGTTCTGTATTCTTCATAACTTACACTCCGGCACCTCCTCGGCTCGCTTTAGCGGCTTTTAATACATTAAGGATAAACAATACGACACCGATGCGGGGCAACCATTTTCCAGTATGCGCTCAGTGATTCTTCCCTCTTTTAATTTCTCCACATCTTCCTCATAACGATCTTTCGTGATTTCGTTTCCCTCTCGCTCGAAGTACGCTTCCACCTCTTCATCGCTCAAGTCCTCCCAATAATATCTGAATCGCTTTACAACTATTGCTCTGTACTCTTCATAGCTAATCACTCCGGCACCTCCTCGTTTCTATATTTCATCGTCAAGTCGTATACTTTAGCGGTCTTTATTTCATTCTATGTTTTGCCAACAACTTCTCCCGTCGCCCGATTGATTCAGCCGTTCGCGCGCTCTTTATATATTAAATTATACCTTTTTTAATGCTTTTTCAAGACGCTCATATCGCAAGCATGATGCTTCGCATTACGCGCTCCCGCCAACCGTCGTTGAAACGGTTTTTCCCTAGTATCATTTAAGTTAAAACCTCTCTATCCGTATGAGTAGAAAGCGAAATAAAAAAACAGATGCGCAACCGTCGGGCATTATTAATTACCTAAACAGTTTCCCAATGATTGCAAAATCTGAGCCACAAAAAAAGAGACGACCTTGTCGTCTCTTTTTATTTTGCTTTGCTTTATGCTTCGGCTGCCGCTTCTGCCGCTTGGTCAGCGCTTTCTTCGGCGTTTTCCGCAGGCGTTTGCGGTTTGTCTTCCGCAAGGCTGATGTTGCGATAGCGGGACATGCCCGTACCGGCCGGAATCAGTTTGCCGATGATGACGTTTTCTTTCAGACCGAGCAACGGATCGATTTTACCTTTGATCGCAGCTTCCGTGAGAACGCGTGTGGTTTCCTGGAAGGATGCGGCGGAAAGGAACGAATCGGTCGCAAGGGCGGCTTTGGTAATACCCAAGAGGATATGTTTGCCGCTGGCTTCCTTCTTTCCTTCGGAACGTAAGCGTTTGTTCTCAAGTTCCAGCAGGTTGGCTTCGACGGTATCGCCCGGCAGCATATCGGTATCGCCGGCGTCATCCAATTTAATTTTATGGAGCATTTGACGCACGATGACTTCGATGTGCTTGTCGTTAATTTCAACACCTTGCGATTTGTATACTTTTTGTACTTCGTAGACGAGGTAACGCTGGGTCGCCTGGACGCCGAGTACATGCAGAATGTCGTGCGGGTTGATCGAGCCTTCGGTCAGGCGGTCGCCTTTGGCGATGGTGTCGCCGTCTTCGACCACGATTTTCAGGCCGTACGGAATGGTTTTGGACCATTCTTCACCGCCGTCGGTAATGTGGATTTTTTGGATTTGTTTATTTTCTTCCAGCGTTTCGATCTGCACGGTTCCGCCGATTTCCGCGATAATCGCGTAGCGTTTCGGTTTACGCGCTTCGAAAAGTTCTTCAACACGCGGCAGACCTTGCGTGATATCTTCGTTCGACGCGACGCCGCCGGTGTGGAACGTACGCATCGTCAACTGCGTACCCGGTTCACCGATAGACTGCGCCGCGATGATGCCGACGGCTTCACCGACTTCGACCATGCGACCGGTTCCGAGGTTGCGGCCGTAGCACTTGCGGCAGACGCCGTGACGGCACTGGCAGGTGAGAACCGAACGAATTTTGACCGTGTCGTAGTGTTTTTCGATTTCGGCTGCGGTTTCCTCATCAATGAGCTCATTTTTCGCGATGATAAGCTCGTTGGTTTCTTTGTTGTAAAGATCTTCCGCGGTGATGCGGCCGGCGAGACGGTCGCGCAACGGTTCAATGACGCCGTCGCCTTCGACGATGGCTTCGACTTCAATACCGTCGATTTCATCCAAATGAACGACGACACGACGGGCGTCGCTGGCGAGGATTTTTTCAATCATCGCTTCGGTGAGTTTCTGTCCTTTTTGATAAAGAACTTCACCGGCAACGGTTTCCACATCTTCGACAAGTTCCTTGCCGAGCATGCGATCCACCATGTGTTTGCGCAATTTGTTGCGCAGGTTGTCTTCGGGCTGCCCCAAAGTGACCACGGTGTTTTCACTGGAGACGTGTTCGTGTTCTTCCGTGTTGGCGTACGAGCCGTGCAAAACGATTTGCGGAACCAGATGCTCGCCGATGACCTGCAAATCTTTGGCGGTAAGTTTCGTACCTTCCGCAACGAGCGCTTCACCCGTTTCCGGATCAACTACCGCGGTTTCAAGAACGCGTCCGAGCAATTTATCCTGCATGGCGGCGATCGCTTCTTTGGCCGTAGCCGCGAGACGACCGCGCTCACGAACGAGATCAACGGAAACAATGTCGCAGTCTTCTTCACGCACGATAACATCCTGCGCGACGTCGACGAGACGACGGGTCAGGTAGCCGGAGTCCGCTGTACGGAGCGCCGTATCGGCCAAACCTTTACGCGCGCCGTGAGACGATGTGAAGTAGTCCAAAACGGTCAAGCCTTCACGGAAGTTCGACTTGATCGGCAAGTCGATGATGCGACCGGACGGGTCGGCCATCAGGCCGCGCATGCCGGCGAGCTGACGGATCTGCTGTTCGTTACCGCGGGCGCCGGATTGCGCCATCATGGTCAAGGGGTTGAATTTATCAAAGCCCTGCATCATTTCGCGCGTAACTTCGCCGGTCGCGTCGTTCCAAATATCAATCGTTTTGCGATAGCGTTCATCGTCGGTGATCAAACCGCGTTTGAAGAGGCTGTTCACTTTTTCGACCTGCTGATCGGCTTTGGCAAGAATCGTTTCTTTCGTCTCCGGCACTTTGATGTCGGCGATGGCAATCGTCATGCCGGCTTTTCTTGCGTAGTGGAAGCCGAGCGTCTTCACGCGGTCGAGCAGATCCGCGGTATGCGCCATGCCGAAATGACGGAAACAATTGTTAATCAGGCGAGCGAGCTCTTTCTTGTCCATGAGCACGCCGAGCATCGTCTGACCGGATTCATTTTCACGGTAGTAACGCAATTCTTCCGGCAGCGCCATGTTGAAAATCAGGCGACCGGCCGTGGTCAAGACACGACCGCGTTCCGGAATACGTACAAAGATATAATGCTGCAAGTCGATGAAGTGCTGGTCATACGCCATGACGACTTCATCGTAGTCGGCAAATGTGGGGATCGAGATCGCGTTTTTCCGTGCCTCTTCGTCCATCAGGCTGTATTCCGTCGCCGGCACGAGCATCCGTAGCGCGCCTTTCTCATCTCTGTATTCTTCCGAACGGTCAATGGTCAGATAGTACGCGCCGAGAACCATATCCTGCGACGGTACCGCGACCGGTTTACCGTCTTTCGTCGACAAAATATTGTTGACGGAAAGCATCAGCGTACGCGCTTCGGCCTGCGCTTCGACCGAAAGCGGCAAGTGGCAGGCCATCTGGTCGCCGTCGAAGTCGGCGTTGTACGCCGCGCAAACGAGCGGGTGCAATTTGATGGCGCGACCTTCCCAAAGAATCGGTTCGAACGCCTGGATACCCAAGCGGTGCAAGGTCGGCGCGCGGTTCAACAGAACCGGATGTTTGTGGATGACGTCTTCGAGGACATCCCACACTTCCGGCGCGATTTTTTCGACTTTTTTCTTGGCGTTTTTAATGTTGTTCGCCAAACCGCGGGCAACGAGTTCTTTCATGACAAACGGTTTGAAGAGTTCAAGCGCCATTTCTTTCGGCAGACCGCATTGGTGCATTTTGAGTTCCGGTCCGACAACGATAACGGAACGGCCGGAGTAGTCAACGCGCTTACCCAACAAGTTCTGACGGAAACGGCCCTGTTTACCTTTCAAGAGATCGGAAAGGGATTTCAGCGCGCGGTTGCCCGGTCCGGTGACCGCGCGGCCGCGACGGCCGTTATCAATGAGCGCGTCGACCGCTTCCTGCAACATGCGTTTTTCGTTGCGCACGATAATTTCCGGCGCATGCAGTTCCAACAAACGTTTCAAACGGTTGTTACGGTTGATGACACGGCGATAGAGATCGTTCAAATCGCTGGTCGCGAACCGACCGCCGTCGAGCTGCACCATCGGGCGCAGTTCCGGCGGAATGACCGGCACGCAGTTCATAATCATCCATTCCGGACGGTTGCCGGATTTACGGAACGCTTCGACGACTTCTAGGCGACGGATCGCGCGCAAACGGCGTTGGCCGCTCGCTTCCTGCATTTCCGCGCGCAGTTCTTTGCGCAATTCTTCCAGGTCGATTTCCGCCAGCAAGGTTTGGATCGCTTCCGCGCCCATCTTGGCGACAAACGAGTTGTAACCGTAGGTTTCGACCGCTTCCCGATATTCCGCTTCGTTCAGCAGTTCTTTTTTCTTAAGTCCCGTGTCTTTCGGATCCAACACGATGTAGGACACGAAGTACAGGACACGTTCCAACGAACGCGGCGAGACGTCAAGGATGAGTCCCATCCGGCTCGGAATTCCTTTGAAGTACCAAATGTGCGACACCGGGGTGGCCAATTCGATATGCCCCATGCGTTCGCGACGTACTTTGGCGCGGGTGACTTCGACCCCGCATTTATCACAGACGACGCCTTTATTGCGGATCCGTTTATACTTTCCGCAATGGCATTCCCAGTCCTTGGTCGGACCGAAAATCCGTTCACAAAAGAGACCGTCTTTTTCCGGCTTCAGCGTCCGATAGTTAATCGTTTCCGGTTTGGTAACCTCACCATGCGACCAGGCACGAATTTTTTCGGGCGAAGCCAGTCCGATTTGCATCGAATCAAATTCGTTCACATCTAACAAATCTACCGCTCCCTTCACTATTCAGCGTCGTTACTATCAGTATCGGTGAAGAACGGTTCCGCGGCGGCGATATTTGCGGTATCGGCCTGCTGCGCCGTTTCTTCCACACTCATTTCATTTTCTTCCGGCGCGTTGTCCGCGTCTTCCGTCTCCGCGGAAACTCGACTTTGCCCGCCGGCATCCGCTTCCATGACTTCACGCAGTTCATTTTCTTCCGCCTGCGGCAAGTCCTCTTCTTCGAGTTCACGGATGACGACTTCTTCGCCGTTTTCATTCAAAATACGAACATCCAAGCCGATCGACTGGAGCTCTTTCAAGAGTACCTTGAACGATTCCGGAACGCCCGGTTCGGGGATATTTTCCCCTTTGACGATTTTTTCGTACGCTTTCACACGGCCGATCACGTCATCGGATTTCACCGTCAAGATTTCTTGCAAGGTGTACGCCGCGCCGTACGCTTCGAGCGCCCAGACTTCCATTTCACCGAAACGCTGGCCGCCGAACTGCGCTTTACCGCCCAACGGTTGTTGGGTGACGAGCGAGTACGGACCGGTCGAACGGGCGTGAATCTTGTCATCGACCAAGTGGTGCAACTTCAACATGTATTTGTAACCAACGGTAACGCGGTTGTCCATCTTTTCACCGGTGCGACCGTCGAACAGTTCGGTCTTGCCGTCTTCCGGCAAGTTGGCGAGTTTCAACGTGCTAAATACGTCGACTTCCGACGCGCCGTCAAAGACCGGTGTCGCGATATGAATACCGGCGACATCCGGTTCGGGCATGCCGTATTTATCGACATCGTAACCGTATTCTTTCAAGCGACGCGGCAGATCCGGATCGTTGTTGCGAATTTCCATACCCAACGCCTGAGCCGCGCGTCCCAAGTGGGTTTCTAAAACCTGACCGATGTTCATACGGCTCGGTACGCCGAGCGGGTTCAACACGATCTGAATCGGCGTGCCGTCCGGCATGAACGGCATATCTTCCTGGCGCATGACGCGGGAGACAACGCCCTTGTTACCATGGCGGCCCGCCATCTTATCGCCTTCGTGAATCTTACGTTTCTGCGCGATGTAGACGCGAACGAGTTTATTGACGCCCGGCTGCAGTTCATCGCCGTTTTCACGGGTGAACACGCGAACATCGACGATCTTTCCGGATTCGCCGTGCGGCACGCGCAAGCTGGTGTCGCGGACTTCGCGTTCTTTGTCGCCGAAAATGGCGCGCAGCAAACGTTCTTCCGGCGTCTGTTCGGTTTCGCCTTTCGGTGTGACTTTACCGACCAGGACATCCCCCGGGCGCACTTCCGCGCCGATCGAAATAATGCCTTCTTCATCCAAATATTTCAACGAATCTTCGCTGACATTCGGGAGCTGGCGGGTAATTTCTTCCGCGCCGAGCTTCGTGTCGCGCGCATCGCATTCGTATTCTTCAATATGGATCGACGTGTAAATGTCTTCCTTGCACAATTCTTCCGAGAGAAGAATCGCGTCTTCGTAGTTGTAGCCTTCCCACGGCATAAACGCGACCAGCACGTTGTAACCGAGCGCGAGTTCGCCGCCGTCGGTCGCCATGCCGTCCGCCAGCGCATCGCCCGCGTCCACCCGATCGCCCTTATAAACGAGCGGGATCTGGTTGATGCAGGTGCTCTGGTTGGAACGCATGAATTTGATCAGATCGTAACGATCCAATTTACCGTCATCGGTTTTGACGATGATTTCTTTTCCGGTGACGCGTTCCACCGTGCCCGCGCGTTTCGCGAGAACGCACACGCCGGAGTCGCGGGCGGCGGTGTATTCCATGCCCGTACCGACGAGCGGCGCCTGCGTACGCAAAAGCGGTACCGCCTGACGTTGCATGTTCGCGCCCATCAAAGCGCGGTTCGCATCGTCGTTTTCAAGGAACGGGATCAAGGCCGTACCGACCGAAACGACCTGTTTCGGCGAGACGTCCATCAAATCCACGCGTTGCGGCGCGACTTCAATAACATCGGACTGCAAACGGCTTGCGACATGCGCATGCTCAAAGTGGTTATTTTCATCGAGCGGCTCGTTCGCCTGCGCCACGACGAGGTTTTCCTCGGCATCGGCGGTGACGTAACGTACTTCGCTCGTGACGGTGACATCATCGCCGTCATGTTTCACCACGCGATACGGCGTTTCAATCAAACCGTATTTATTGACTTTCGCAAAGTTCGCTAAGGACGAAATCAAGCCGATGTTCGGACCTTCCGGCGTTTCAATCGGACACATGCGGCCGTAGTGCGAATGGTGCACGTCGCGAACTTCAAAGCCCGCGCGTTCTCGCGAAAGTCCACCCGGTCCCAATGCGGAAAGACGACGTTTGTGCGTCAGTTCCGCCAGCGGGTTCGTCTGGTCCATGAACTGCGACAATTGGCTCGAACCGAAAAATTCTTTCAGCGCCGCTGTGACCGGACGAATATTGATCAGCATCTGCGGCGTCAGGTTGTCGATATCCTGCGTCGCCATACGTTCTTTGACGACACGTTCCATGCGGGTCAAACCGATGCGGAACTGGTTCTGCAACAGTTCACCGACGCAACGCAAGCGGCGGTTCCCCAAGTGGTCGATATCATCGACATGGCCGATGCCTTCCATTAAATTCAATAAATAGGAAATATTGGCGATCATGTCCGCCGGTTCAACGGTACGCAACGTGTCCGGAAGGTTCACGTTATTGCAAACGATTTTGACTTCCTGACGGTTTTCGCCTTCCCCTTTCAGGACATAGATTTCCTGCAGACCCGGAATGCGTTTCTGCGCGAGCGTTTTTTCTACACGACGCGCCGGCAACACGCCTTCAATAATGGCCTCGATGTCATTAGCGGGCATGCATTTGAACATGCCGCTGTCTTTAATCGCTTTCAGCTCTTTCTTGCCGACTTTCGTGCCTTCTTCCAAAAGCACTTCGCCGGTATTGATATCCACGAGAGTATCCACCAGCGTCTTGCCTTCGAGCTGACGCGCCCAGTCGGAGCCGGCATCGGAAAACATTTCGGAGGCCGCGATCTGTTCCAGTTCCTTGTTGCCGATCACGGTGCCTTCGGGCAAAACGACTTTACCCGTGTGCGGGTGAACCAACGGGCGCGCTAACGTCTGACCGAACAGACGGCCCTGCCAGCCTAATTTCTTACCTAATTTATAACGTCCGATATGCGCCAAATCATAGCGGCGCGGATCGAAGAACAGATTGTTGAACATCGAAGTCGCGCTGTCGATGGACGGCGGTTCGCCCGGACGCAATTTCTTATATATTTCAATTAACGCTTCTTCCTGCGAACGCGTCGGGTCTTTTTTCAACGTCTCCGCGATGCGCGGATCGTCACCGAAAAGATCCATGATTTCATCGTTCGTTTCAAAGCCCAGCGCGCGTACGAGAACCGTCGCCGGCAACTTGCGGTTACGGTCGATGCGAACGTGCACGATATCGTTGGCGTCGCTTTCGAGTTCAATCCAGGCGCCGCGATTCGGAATCACCGTGGAGCTGAACAGCGACTTACCCATCTGATCGATCGTGCCGCTGTAATATACGCCCGGCGAACGCACCAACTGACTGACGATGACGCGTTCCGCGCCGTTGATGACGAACGTACCGGTATCGGTCATCACCGGGAAGTCGCCCATAAATACTTCCGTTTCGGCGAGCTCACCCGTTTCGGCATTTTCCAGACGAACTTTCACGCGCAGCGGCGCCGCGAACGTCGCGTCGCGTTCCTTGCATTCGGCGATATCATATTTCGGTTCACCGAATTTGTAATCATCAAAATAAAGTTTTAATTTGCCGTCTTGATTATTGCCCCGTTCATTGCTTTCAATCGGAGAAATATCTTCAAAAATTTCCCGCAGTCCTTCTTCCTGAAACCACAGGTAGGAATTTCGCTGTAAATCGAGCAAGTGCGGCATTTGCAAGACCTCATTGATCTTGGCGTAGGTGTACCGTTTCCGCGTGCCCATATTTACCGGTTTGAACATGCACTTGTCACCCTTTCTGATATTGGCGTTATCGTGTCGTCTCGGCTATTCACGTGTCGTTTTCGAAAAATGACAATAAAAGCAAGGTTCCTTTTTGAACCTTGCTTTTGCATTTTTTGTACTGCGTCTCTCCTCTATCAGTCTCCACGATCATAATGACACTACTGCAATTAGTAATTTTATCATTGATTACAGAAAATGTCAATCAAAAGACGTAATACTCCATATTCAACTTTCGTAAGTGATTGTACCGCAAATTTCAAAGCCTGGCAAGTTAATTCCATTTTTTGCATGCACATGGTGCGTCCATTCTCTGGCGGCAAGAAAAAAGCCGTCACCGAGGTGACGGCTAAAGGGGAGCATATTATTATTGACCGGCGGTCAAGGTCGCCAAATTTTCACGCTGCAATTTAATGTAGTCGTAGCCCGCTTTTTCCTGCGCGACGGTCAAGCCTTCGATCGGATTCAACACGCGTACGACGGCTCCGGTTTCCGTGGCAATGGCTTCAGCCAAACGCGGATTGACGAGCTCTTCACTGTAAATCGTGCGCACATCATGTTCACGAATGAATTCGACCAGTTGCGCCATGCGGTCCGGCGTCGGTTCGGCATCCGCGTCAACACCCATGATGCCGACTTGCGTTAAGCCGTAGCGCGCGGCCAGGTAGCCGAACGCCTCGTGTGAAACAACGAGATTTTTATTCGCGAGCGACGAGAGCGCCGCATTCATATCCTTGTCGAGCGCCGCCAATTCGTCTTGGTATTTTTTCGCATTGGCGCGGTATGCGTCGGCATGCGCCGGATCGGCTTTCGCCAACGCGTCGGCGACGGCCGCCGCTTCCTTCATGACGTTTTGCGGATCCAACCACACGTGCGGATCCACGCCGCCGTGATGGTGGTGATGATGGTGGCCTTCCGCATGATGATCTTCATCGTGATGATCTTCATCGTGATGATCTTTGTCATGGTGATCGGCATCATGATCATGATCGTGATCATCGTCATCATGGTCCTCTGCCTTCAGCAGATCCAATCCATGACTCAATTCGACGACCATCGCGTCACGCGTAATTTCCTTCTTCAAAATCTGATCGGTCGGTTCCAAACCCGCGCCGTTGTAGAAAAAGACTTTCGCCTGACCGATTTTCTTCAAATCGCTCGCGGTCGGTTCCCAATCGTGCGGCTCCGCTCCCGGCGGCACCAAAAGCGTGACATCGGCGTGATCCCCCGCCACTTTTTTCACCACATCGTACACGGGGTACACGGTCGTTACCACCTGCAGTTTTCCCTGATTTTCCTGCGGGGTCTGACCGCAACCGACAAGCGCCAGCAAGGCCGCGCACAAACTCAATACCCAAACTAACTTCTTCACGTTTCCACATCCTTTCTATTCCCCGATTATAGCGATTTAACAAGCAACGTCAATTTCACGCTGTACCGCAGAACAGTCGTTCAGATATTCCGTTGGCGGCAACGACAAGGCGCATCTCCTTTTCGCTCACTTTTCCTTAATTATATTTTTATATTTCGTTTGTAAAAAAATACGGTTTATAGCGCGTATCTTGATGTTATTTCAGTCCATTTTATTATTTTTCATATACAATTGTCTGCATAATTGTTTTATTTGTTTGACGAAGCATCGGGAAAATGCTATATTGAGGACAATTCAAAAAATTCAAGGAGGTTATGACATGAAAAAATGGTATAGTTTAGCCGGTGTCGGTGTCATGGCATGTGCTCTTGTAATCGCCGGCTGCGGCAGCGACAAACAGTCAGAAAAAGCGGCCGCTCCCGCACCGTCCGTCACGATTAAGGTGGGCGCATCCCCGGTGCCGCACGCGGAAATTCTGGGCAATGTCAAAGAGGCGCTCGCGAAAGAGGGCATCAATCTTCAAGTCGTTGAATTCACCGATTACGTACAGCCGAATCTCGCGCTGAACGATAAAGAACTCGACGCGAACTTCTACCAGCACCAGCCGTACTTGGACAATTTCAACTCCGAACACAATTTGAAATTAGTTTCCGCGGGCGCGGTCCATCTCGAACCGATGGGCGTATACTCGAGTAAGTTGAAAGACTTGAGCGGTTTGCCGGAAGGCGCGAAGGTAGCGATCCCGAACGACCCGACCAACGGCGGACGCGCATTGCTTCTGCTGAAAGCGGCCGGTTTGATCGACCTGCAGAAAAACGCGGGCATCACGGCGACAGTAGCGGACATCATCGCCAATCCGAAAGGCTTGGTCATTTCGGAACTGGAAGCCGCGCAATTACCGCGCGCTATCAATGACGTCGACATTGCCGTTATCAATACGAACTATGCGATTGACGCGGGCATGAACCCGACCTCCGACGCGCTCTATCTCGAATCTAAAGATTCCCCGTACGCCAACATCGTCGTCATTCGTGACGGCGACCAACAACGTCCGGAAATCAAAAAACTGATGAAAGCGCTGCAAAGCGAGTCCACCAAGAAGTTTATCTCGGATAAATACAAAGGTGCCATTATCTCCGCTTTCTAAGCATACAAAAAGACCTGCCGCGGCAGGTCTTTTTTATTATCCGAGTGTTCCCCAGCGCGCCAGAACCGTTCTCACGGCAGCGTCGGAAATAGCGCGCCAGGACACCGGCGCGCCGGGATTTTCTTCATGCGCGGCAAGCGTCTTTTCGTAACAGCCTACATCATACCAAATGCCGGCTTTAAAGCCCGTCTGATGCATGATCCCGTACTGTCTAAATCCGCATGCCGTATGCAAACGAATACTGGCAGGATTGGGCAATGTGATCAGACTGTACGCGTTTCGGATCCCCTGTCGCGCCAGGATCTCCAATAATGCGCCCATCAGTTTAGTGCCGATCCCCCGATGCGTCACGTTTCGGGCGAGGTAAATGGATACCTCCGCATTCCAATCGTACGCGGCCCGATCCATATGGCGATGCGCATACGCATACCCGACTATTTCACCGCCATATTCCGCAACAATGTAAGGATACATGGCGGCGATCTCTTCAATTCGCTCGGCATATGCCGCTTCGCTCGGAAGTTTTATCTCAAATGTAATGGGCGTAGCGATATAGGGGGCGTAAATCGCGCGCAAGGCCGACGTATCTTTTTCATCCACCGGACGCAGCGCCAGCGTCGCCATTATTCTTTCTCCGCCAGCGCCCGCTGCAATGCTTCGCGCACAAGTTCCCACTCCGCTCGGGCGCGCGTTCGATTCCCCGCCTGATCGGCCGCGCTCGCCGCCTGCAAATGAACCACTGCCGCCGCTAAAATCGGTGTCAACCGTTTGTCTTCGGTAAAATCCTGCGGATCAATATCGCGCAGGTGCGGCTCGGCCAGAATCCGGTCAATGTACCAAAGCGCTTTCTGCAGGTCGAGGCGGTACGTTTCGGGTGATTTTTTACCGGCGCGGCTGATATACGCCAGCGCGTCACCGGCATGGTGATCCAACCTCCACGCCTCAATGGCTTCGATCGTTTCATAACGGCCGTCTGTGTAGTAAGACGGACTTTGCACAGGATCATGCGGTTTTCGTTTCATAATTTCACCTCATTACGTTGCAAAGAAAAGTTTTCTTCATTGTACATCATTATTTATTTTATACATCTACATATGCACAAATATAAAAGCCGCTCTCATCATGATGAGAGCGGCTTTTTACGATTCATATTTCTTCTGCTCAGCCGCGCGCCGGCGCAAATTTTTCCATGTACGCGCGCGCTTTCGCGAAATCGGCTTCATTCGGATGACCGGCGCTTTCCTCCACGGAGCGGCGCATCTGTTCCGGCGTGTGGTAGGAATTCGGATTGGCGTGTTTTCGCATCGCTTCGATCAGTTTCGGATCGATCGCGCCGCGAAATGCCAGCGTGTCCAAGACGCGACAGTTGTCCGCCAACAGGTCCGCCGCTTTTTGCAGGGACGTTTGCGCATGATCGGATTTTGGATCGGCGCCGAGCGTTGCAAACAATACGACTTTCACATGTCGCAACGACGCTAAATAATCCCGCGCCTGCGCATTAGGCATTCCTTTATCCACCCAAAAACCGGCGAACACTGCGTCAAATTTCGCCGGATCGACGCCTTCCCGCATTTCCGCGAGACGACTGCCCGTTGGCGCCGCTGCATAAAACGCTTCGGCCATGCGGCGAGTGTTGCCGGTGCGGCTTGAATATACAATCAGATATTTCGGCATGCTGTTTCTCCTTCTCTTGCTGCCGCGAGTCAGTTATCCGCGCAATGATCGCCCGATACAGAACTCGCGACCGTTTCGCCAATGCTCAAAACGACATCGGATTATCCGCGGCCAAATTATTTTTCGCGTCGTTATCGCTTGATTCAAAAGTCGTCGCGTCGTACGCCAAGTAATGAAACGCCCATTGCAAAAAACGCGACATCGCTTTGTACGCATATCGGCCGGCCGCCGTGTAGACGTAGATATCGCCGCGCCGCGTGACCAGTCCGCGAGCTTCCCAGGATTGCAAAATCGGCGTGAGAAAAAGTGACATCGGCAAATTCGTTTCTTCGTCCAAACGTTGCGGTATGATCACACCGCGATCCGCCGCCGATGTCAGGCGCCGCAACGCCGCGTCTTCCGTACCAACGAGACTCCCTGCCATCGGCCGATATCCTTGCGCAACCGCCGCGCGATACATGGGCGGCACAATCGGTTTCATAAAGCGGACGCGTCCCAAGCGACCGCCGCATGCCATGCCAAAAGCCACCATGTCGTGGCCGGCAAAGACCAATGTATTGTACAGGCTGCGCTCACTTTCGCGAGTACGCCAATGTGAACAGGAAATCGGCTCGGCGACCGCTTCCAACTCTTCCGTGGCGGCGCGGAACAACTCCTGCAATTTATCTTGATCCTGCGTCCAGTTATTTCTTTTATATTGCTGCCCTAAAATCGATTTCGGCAAAATTTGCAATTTGTACAAATCCAAGCCGGCAATCCCGCACTCCATCGCATCGCGCACATCTTCACGAATGCTCGCGGCCGTCTGTCCCGGAAGCCCGTAAATCAAATCAATGACAATATCCGCTCGCCCCGCCGCGACGTATTCGCTCAGGCGGCGCTTGGCGCTTTCCCGCGTATCGCGACGGCCGATACGTTGGCGCACGTCGGTCGTGAACGCCTGCACGCCGAAACTGAAACGGTTAATCCCGCTCGTGACGGCGGCGTGATATTTTTCCATATTGAAATCATCCAGGCTCGATTCGAAAGTAATTTCCGCTGTCGGAGCTATGGTAAACGCCTTGCGCAACGCCCCCATGATCGCTTGAATCTGTTCCGGCTGCAATACGCCGGGCGTGCCGCCACCGAAGAAAATCGCCGCCACATTCGCCGTGCGAGCGAATTTTGTTTGTCCAATGTAAGCGATTTCCCGCAAGAGCAGCGCCACATATTCTTCCACCTGTCGCGCCCGGTAATGCCGCTTGGGAAACGCGCAATATGTGCATTGTAGTGTGCAAAAGGGAATATGCAGGTACAATGCGATCGGTCGCGCGGACGCAGGCCGATCCAAATAGTCTTTCAATCTCGCCTGCAAGTCTTCCGAGTTCAGCCGCATCTGACTTGGCAACGCGGGTACGTCCCGCCATACGATGTCCCAAGGCGCGCGCCGCCACTGCGCTCCCGCCGCGACAAAAAGCGGTTCGTTTTGCAACGACTCCCAGCGATCCAGCCATTGCTCTTTCGTCACCGTCATTACGGGCGCTCCTTACCGGAGGTCGCATGACCGCCGACGACATCCGCCATGTACCGAACCGATTGCGGATACGCAACGCCGGGATTGCTCGTGAAAAGTTCCTGCGGCAGCTGATACACGCGACCGTTTCGCACCGCCCGCAACGTCGCCCACGCCGGTTGATCCAAAAGCGCCTTGTCAAAAATACCGTTCAGTTCCCCGTGTCGAGCCATTGTGCGCAACAAAATCACATCGGGATCCGCCGCCGCCAAGGCCTCCAAACTGAACGGCGCCAAACGCGCGGATTCCGTTTGACTGCGGCCGGCAAATACATCCGTGAAACCGAGCCGACGCGCGACGTCGGAAGCGATACTTGTTTCATAATCCAGCGTCACCGCCTGCGATGTGCCGAATAAAATTGCTACCCGCACGGGTTCGCGCGGCGCCTTGGCGATTTCCTGCTGCATTCTCCGCGCCAGTTCCTGTTGCACTGCGGCGGCTCGTTCATTATTCCCGCTCACCGCTCCGCACAAACGAATCGCCTCGCACACATCATCATAATTTGTCAAATTCAGCAAATATACCGGAATATGATTCGCCTCCAGCACCTGCGCCAATTTACCGTGCAGTTTGCCGTATCCGATCACCAGATCCGGATTCGCCGCGACAATTGCCTCCGCATTCGGATGCGCCAAATGGCCGACTTTCGGTTTATCTTTCGCCCGCTCCGTAACGCGATCATTACCGGTTTCCGCCCAGGCGACGTAATCGCCGCCTACCGCCTCCATAATTCCCAGCATTGACGGCGACAACAATACAATCCGCTCCGGCTTTTTAGTCAACGTAACCGTTTGTCCGCGCACGTCCGTTCCTTGGAAAAACACATGCTCTTGCGTTTTTTTTGTTGCCGTATCCTGCCCGCAACCGACGAGCAACGCCGCCGCGAGAACAAACAGCAGCCAGCCTTGCCACCAATGTCTATGCACGCAATCATCCCTTCCATGGTATGTATGCCCATTAAAAATTCTCTTGCAGCGTGTCCCACCCTATGTGAAAAAAGGAGGAGAATATTCTCCTCTTTTTCTTGCACAGTTAAAACTGATATTCCAAACCGAGCGCCCACTCGCGACCATACAAGCCAAGATTTTTATCGTACTTGTCGCCAATGTTTTCGATCTTGCCCCACAAACGCAGATCCGGATTGAATTGACGGGTAACGGTCAGATTCCAAAGTTGATAACTTTTCTTTTCTGTCGCCGCCTGTTTCGGGGCCGGCTCCACTAAGTAGTTGTGTTCATATTGCAACGACAACGCCGCGGACCAACCTGTATCCTGATGGTCATCGTAGCGCAGCTGCCAAGCTTGTGAAAGTTCGGAACGACGCGGTAAATCTTTATTGGCCGTCGTATCTTTCGCATCCAGCCAGGTGGAAACCACTTGCGCGGAAAGGGTATCGTTGAAGCGATAGCCGAGAGTATTTTCGACGCCTTTAATACGGGCTTTTTTCACATTGTTAAAGCGGTAGAGTTTATGTCCGTTTTGATCCGCACCCACATTCAAGCTGTCGATCAGGTCATCCACTTTGTTGTCGAAGTAGGTCAGCGAACCGTAGCCGCGATCCCATTCGCCTTCGACTCCCAAGTCCCAGCCGGTCGATGTTTCCGGCTTGAGATTCGGATTGCCCACGACATGCACCCAGGACGGTCCCATCTTACGATCCAAATCATAGAAGAGCTGCATGAGCGACGGCGCGCGGAAACCTTTGCCGTAATTCGCTTTGATGCGGAAATTATCACGCGCGTTGTACGTCACGCCGAGTTTCGGTGAAACGTGACCGCCGAAGTATTCATTGTGATCGTAACGCAACGCCGGCACGATAAACCATTTGTCGGCGCGAATTTCATCCTGCACATACGCCGCGTACGTGGTCAAGGAGCGCTCCGACACCACTTTATCCGTACCGTTTTGGGAAACATTGTGCTGCTTCTCACCGGCGACACCTAAATTCGTGCCTTTGACGTTAGCCGAAGTATACGTCACGCCGTAAGTAAGTCGCTGATTATCGGTAAGCTGCGTGGAGTTTCTGCCCTCCAGCGTCCATTCGCGATTCGTATTGTCGTTGAAGTCGTATGCATTTTGCTTGCGTACTACAGCATCATACGCTCGTTTTTCCATTTGACTCGGTCCCGGCACCGTTTTAATGACATGAGGGTCGGTTTCGTCTTCCCAGTCAAAACGGCTCATGTACGCGCTGATTTCCCAATCGTTGGCCGCCGTAGTGCGCTGCCAACGCAAACCATACGTTTGCTGTTCCGACTTTGTGTCTTTTCCGCCCGTGATCTGCGCCATGCCGGTTAAAGGTATTCTCCCCATCATAACCCGCAGAGGTCTCAACTCGGTATGCTGCGCGTCACTGGATAATTTCTCATGATAATAATCCGCTGTAAAGGTCAACTTATTCGCATCGGCAAAATAGTAGTCAAGAGCGAGGTTATACGTCTGATCATTGCCGAAATACTCCGACCACTGTTCACCATCGATCGTGTCTCGATCGGTATGACGGAGACGCACCCCTACGGTAGCGGCCAGTTTCCCTTGCCGTCCGGTATCGTAATGAACCCACTGCGTATGGCCCGTGGATGCGTATTCACCGCCGATGGCGCCGCTTGGCGCGGTCGATTTTTTCGTGATGATATTAATCACGCCGCCCATCGCATCCGATCCGTACAGCGCGCTCGACGGTCCGCGGAGTACTTCAATTCGTTCCACTTGTTGCAAATTGATTCGCTCCATAGCACGCGCAGTGCCTAAGCCGGCGCTCGAGGACTCGTTCGCCAGTTTGCGGCCATCGACTAAAATCAACGATTTGTTCGTGTCCATGCCGCGAATCATTACATCATGACCGCCACGATCGATCTTTGTCTGCATGATATTAGTATAGTACGAAAGCGCTTCGCGAATATTCGACGCACCGCTTTGCCGGATCTTCTCGCCATCGATAACCTGCGTCGCCGCCGGCACTTCTTTCGTCGCATTTTGCGTGCGTGTAGCCGTGACAACGATATCTCCGATGTCATATACCGGTGCATCTGCCGCCATGGCAGTCATACATCCCAAACAACACGCTGCCAAAAGCGCAGCCTGTCGACGTGCCAATTTGTTCATTGTTTCCCTCCGTCAATGAATGTAAAAATATTTTTGAATCCTTTTATCATTATATACTGTTTTTCATCAAAGTAAATATGTTTCTATAACTCTAATTTTATTTTTTGTGTATATTTTTTTGTGGCATAGATCATTGTAATTAAGCGTATAAATCAATATATATATCTATTTCATTAAAGTATTTTTTCGCACAAATGTAAACTATATCATTTTTTTGAAATCCTATTTAATATCATCGAATATCATCTGAAAATTTTTGTACTATGAATTTTATCCATACTAAAATATAAAAACTTCCCGCAAAACTCTCGGAAAGTTGTTTTTTATCCGGAACCGGCAATCGGACTTGAACCTACGTGTGCATTACGAATGCGCCGCTCTAAAATGAAATAAAAACTCCCCGCAAAATCTAGGGGAGTGCTCTTTTCATCTGAAGCCGGCAATAGGACTTGAACCTACGTGTGCATTGCGTCGCGCCACTCTAAAATAAAAAGCTCTCCACAATAGAGGAGAGTTTGGTTTAATGTGGAGCCGGCAATACGACTTGATCCTACGTGTGCATTGCGTCGTGTCGTTCTAAAGTGAAATAAAAAAACTCTCCGAAATATCTCGAAGAGTTATGTTTTATCTGGAGCCGGCAATACGACTTGAACCTTCGTGTGCATTGCGTCGTGTCGCTCTAAAGTAAAATAAAAGCTCCCCACAAAAAGCAGGGAGTTTAATGTCATATGGAGCCGGCAATAGGATTTGAACCTACGACCTACGCATTACGAATGCGCCGCTCTACCAACTGAGCTATGCCGGCATCGACTTGATTAGTATAGACGATACCCGCCGCTTTTGTCAATAGATGACAAGTATTTGATCAATGGTATTTTTATTTATTGTTATACCGGTTCCTGCACGCTTTTGCGACGATACATTTTACTGTATACATAATTCATGCGCATTACAGTTGCAACCTGCGTTTGATAATGATACAATGATGGCAATTAAAAAATTGGCAACGAAAACTTAACATTTCGTACCTTGGGGTATCGAGTCGGCAATGGCGTCGGCGTGCTCAGTGAGCCGCTGTACGCAGCTCGGAGCGTAAGCTCCTTTTTTTATTGCCGAACCCCCACAAACCAAGAAAGGATGATTAAAATGAAGTTTTCCAAAATGACGACATTGATGATGGCCGCCGGTCTTTCCGCGGTGGTCGCATTAGCCGGTTGCGGCGGTTCGGGCGGTGCCAAACAGCAATATTTGAATATCGGCACGGGCGGCACGGCAGGTACTTACTACCCGCTGGGCGGTGCGATGGCGGAGTTATTCAATAAAAATATCGCCAATGTCAATGCGTCCGCGCAAAGCACCGGGGCCTCTGTCGCCAACGTCAATATGCTCAAAGACGGCTCGCTGGATTTGGCGCTGATCCAAAACGATATCGCCTACTATGCGGCGAACGGCCTGGAAATGTTTGACGGCAAAAAAGTTGACAACCTGCGCGGCATAGCGACGCTGTATCCGGAAACGGTACAGATCGTAGCGTTGGAAAAATCCGGCATCAAATCGATCAATGATTTGCGCGGCAAACGCGTAGCGGTCGGCGCGGCAGGTTCCGGCACGGAAGCGAACGCGCGGCAAATTTTGAACGCCGCGGGCATTGAATACAGCGATATCCAAGTGCAATACCTCTCGTTCGGTGAAGCGGCCGGCGCGCTCAAAGACGGTAATGTCGATGTCGCATTCGTCACGGCCGGTTTCCCGACAGCCGCCATCCAGGATTTGGCGGTATCGAATCAGATTTCCCTTATTTCACTTGATGCGGCGGTGGCCGACCAGCTCTTGCAAAAATATCCGTACTATACTAAGATTTCCATTCCGGCAGGTACGTATAATGGCGTAGCCGGCGATACGCTGGCCGTCTCGGTACGCGCGATGATCGCGACAACAAGTAAACTCTCCGATGAAATGGGCTACAACGTTACCAAAGCCATTTACACGAATCTCGACAAGATGGCCGCGGCCCACGCGGTCGGCAAGATGATTACCAAAGACGCCGCGCAGGACGGCATGTCGATTCCGATGAACGCCGGGGCGGAAAAATTCTTTAAGGAGAAATAATTGCAACGCTTACTCATCAAGCGACCGTTCTACCTATTGGCATTGTTGAGCTTTGCTTTGGTGGTGACGATCGCTTGGTGGTCGATGCGGCCGGCGATTTTTCTGACGGCGGGCGACGAATGGCATGACTTGGGTCATGCGTACAGCGGACGCTCCGTCGTTATTCATTATCGGCATTCGGTCCAGCAGACCCACGTCTGGGAATATTTGACGGTAAATGATACCGCGGACGGTTTTATTTTGCGGGCAACCAAGTACAAATCCTACGACGTGGGTTTGCCTTTTTTGCCGAGTGAAGGTAATTTTCGAAGCGACGGCGAGTATTTTTATTTGGATGATATTAACCGGGTTCTGCCCCGCCCGCTGACGTTACGGACGGGTTTGGGGACGGAACTTACCGTTACGTTGCAAACGACGTACGCGCTGTATCAACGACATGCGCCGGGCACATTGGTGACATTGTCCGTCACCCCGCGCTGGCGCAGCTACTATGAGCATTTCAACCATTGGTTAGGAGGTGAGAGAAATGGCAGAAGAACGTAAGGTTCGTTCAAAACAAGATGACGCCGTGTCGCAAGAGGCGGTCATGGCGCTGGAAAAAGAAAATCGCGTGGCGCAATATCGCGGTCACATCGCAAAACTCATTTCTTTCATCGCGATCTGTTTTTCTCTGTTTCAATTATATACAGGTATTTTCGGTGTACTTGACGCGCAATTACAACGCGCGGTGCATTTAGGTTTCGGATTGGTGCTGGTGTTTCTCTTATATCCGACGCGCAAGACCTGGCTGAATCGCGCGAGCATTCATCCGCTGGACGCGTTTTTAGCGCTGCTCGCGGCAAGCGGTCCTTTGTACATCATCACGCAGTATCATGATTTAGTATTGCGAGCGGGCAATTTCAATACGCTGGACATGGCGGTCGGCTCAATCGGCGTGCTGCTCGTCATTGAAGCGGCGCGGCGCGTGGTCGGCATCCCGATGGTGTCGGTGGTGCTGTTTTTCATCGCCTACGCCTTTGCCGGCCCGTATATCCCCGGCATTTTGGGGCATCGCGGCGTGAACTGGGACCAGCTGGTCGGCCATTTGTATTTTACGACCGAAGGCATTTTCGGAATTCCTTTGGGCGTTTCGAGCACTTTTATTTTTCTCTTCATTTTATTCGGCGCCTATTTGGAGTCGACCGGTCTCGGTCACTTCTTCATTGATTTGGCAAATGCCGTCGCCGGCTGGGCGCGCGGCGGTCCGGCGAAAGTCGCCGTGCTGTCGAGCGGCTTGATGGGCACGGTATCGGGCTCATCGGTCGCCAACGTCGCCGGGACAGGTTCGTTTACGATCCCGATGATGAAAAAACTCGGCTACCATCGTGATTTTGCCGGCGCGGTCGAGGCGGCCGCTTCCACCGGCGGACAGCTGATGCCGCCGATCATGGGCGCGGCGGCGTTCCTGATGGCGGAGTTTGTCGGCGTACCGTACATGGAAGTCGTCAAAGCGGCGACAATCCCGGCGATTTTATATTTCCTCGGTATTTGGCTCGGCGTTCATTTCGAAGCGCGGCGGGAAAATCTGCAAGGCTTGCCGCGGGAAAGTCTGCCGAAATTCGGTGTGATCTTCCGTGAGCGCGGGCATTTGGCGTTACCGCTGGTCGTCATCATCGGTCTTTTGGTCAGCGGCTACACGCCGATGCGCGCCGCGTTAATCGGTATTTTCCTGACGGTCGCGGCGGCGATGCTCCGCAAAAATACGCGGCTCTCATTCATTGAAGTCGTGCAGGGTCTGATCGACGGCGCGCGCAACATGCTTTCCGTACTCGCGGCGTGCGCGGCGGCAGGCATTATCATCGGCGTGGTCACCAAAACCGGTATCGGTTTGAAGATGGCCTCCGCCTTGATCGATCTCTCGGGCGGCGTTTTCCTCGCCGTGCTTTTCTTCACGATGCTGACTTCGCTCGTCTTGGGCATGGGTGTTCCGACGACGGCGAACTACGTTATTACTTCGACGATTGCCGCGCCGGCATTGGTACAACTCGGCGTGCCGGTGCTCGCGGCGCATATGTTCGTCTTTTACTTCGGCATTGTCGCCGACGTGACGCCTCCGGTCGCGCTGGCCGCGTACGCGGGTTCGGCGATTGCGGGCGGTAACGCGTTGCGTACCGGCGTGCAGGCTTCGAAGCTGGCGATCGCCGCGTTCCTGATTCCGTATATTTTCGTCAACTCACCCGCGATGTTGATGATTGATACGACGATTCCTAAAATTCTCATGGTGCTGCTCACTTCCATCATCGGCATGGTCGCGATCAGCTCCGCGATGATCGGTCACTTCGTCGTCAAAGAGAAAGCATGGGAACGCATTCTCTTCATAATCGGCGGTCTGTGCATGATCGATACGGGGGCAACGACCGACATGGTCGGCATCGTTCTCCTCGCCGTTCTGTTTTTCCTGCAATGGCAACGCGGTCGCAAACAGGCAAACGCCTAAAACAAATACAAAAAGACGCTCGCTCGAGCGTCTTTTTTGTTGCCGGAAAATCAGGCTGTGCATGGTGTCTGAACGATTTTTTCGGCGAGTCGCAACGACTCGCTTGGGAGTGTGTTCCGCTTACACGGCAGCGCTCATTGCCCGCGCCGGCTCGTTTTTTGCGCCGCGGTACGCCCGCGCGTTACAGTAGACATGCGCAAAAAACAAGAGGCCTCGGAAATGAGACAACATGAAAACTTCCTATCTGACCGCGAACGACATCGACCTAGTGACCGCGGCGCAAGCCGGCGACACGCTTGCCGCGACCGTATTGTACCGCCGCTACCTGCCGCTTATCCACGCGACCGCGCGAACCTTTTTCACGCGCGATCGCGACGAGTTGCTCGCCGTCATTCGCTTCGCTTTTTGGAAAGCCGTCGGCCGCTACGATAAAAGTCGCCGCGTGCCGGTGGCGGGATATTTGAAAACGCAGCTGCGTTACGCCGCCTGGAATGCCTGCGCGAAACACACCCGCACGGAGCAACGGGAAAACGGCGGCGACACGGATACTTTGCCGCTTTCCGCGCCGCCGCGCGAACAACCGGACGCGACGTACGCCAGAAACCAACTCTATCGCGCGTTGCATGCCGCGCTCCTCACCTTGCCGCAACGTCAGCGCCACGTGATTTACGGTTTATTCTTTAGGCAACAAACGCGCGGCGAACTCGCGCGGGAGCTTCATTGCACACCGCAAGCGATCAGCGCGCTCAAACGTCGGGCACTTGACGCGTTGCGTCGAAAACTCGCCGCGTACGCGCCGGACAAGCCATAAAAAAACGGCCTTGCGGCCGTTTTTTATTCCTTTTGCAGCGACTGTAAGCCTTCCTGCCACGTCACTTGCGGTCGCCAGCCCCAAAGCGTGCGGGCGCGATCGGCCGCCAAAACGGAGCGGCGAATATCGCCTTCGCGCGGTCCTTCGATCGCGATCGGCGCGTCGGACTCAAACACGTCGCAAATTTTTTCATAGATATCGAGAATATAAATTTCTTCTCCCGAACCGATGTTGACCGGCTCATTCGCCGGCTTTTCCTGCGCCATGACATTCGCCCGCACCACGTCATCGACATGCACGTAATCGCGCGAGCAACCGCGCGGCATATCGGGATACGTAAAGAGGACGGAAGGACGATCCGCGCGCACATTATTCACGAAGATCGGAATCACGCCGCATTCACCGTCGGGAATCTGCCGCGGTCCGTACACATTCGCGTAACGTAAAATCGTGTACTCGTAGCCGTATTTTTCCTGATAATTCGCCAAATACTGCTCGCCCCCGTACTTGTGAATGGCGTACGGAGAAATCAACTGCGGCGGGTCGATTTCCTGCGATTTTTCATCGCCTTCGATGATTTTGGAAAGCGCGCCGCCGGACGATACGTAAATAATATTTTTTACGCCGTATTCCCCCGCCGCCAACAACACGTTCAGCCAGCCGCGGCCGTTGATATCGAGATCACGAAGAGGATCCGTGACGGAATCGGCCACGGATTTTTGCGCCGCGTGATGGTTCACCACATCGGGGCGCACCTCGGCGAATATCTCGCGCAAGGTTTCGCGATCGCGAATATCCGCGTGATAAATCGTGACATTGGGCGCGTCTTTAATGGCCGCGAGGTTTTCCATCGTGCCGGATGAAAAATCATCGACAATCGCCACCCGCCAACCTTTTCGCGTATATGTTTCGGCGATATGCGAACCGATGAAGCCCGCGCCGCCGGTCAATAAAATAGTAGGCATGTTTCCTCCTTTACGTTGCTTTTATTATGGGCAAAAGCGCGGACCATGTCAAACGGAAACCGCTTTTTTCGCCGAAAAAATCCCATAAATATTTTTCGCATTGACGCGTTACGCATAACTTGCTACCATACGAATAGAACATATGTTCGGTTTGTTTGGGAAAGGATTTCGTGATTGATTTGCCAATGTTTGACTCGATGAACGCGCCGCTCTCGGAACGGCCGGAGGCCATCGCCGCGGCGTGTCCTGTTTATACCGACGCCGGTGATTGCGTGCGCGTGTATTATCCCGACGGCGCTACGGAAGAGCTCCCCGTCACGCTGACGACGTGGCTGCGCCGCATGACCAAGCGGCAGGCTACCAGTCCGCGATTATTGCGCGGCGTATTTCAAAAACGCGCGTTGTACCGTCCGCTCGTGCTGCCGCCGACGGTGCTCGTGCCGCTGAAAGTGCGCCGTCCGAAATGTCCGCGTGACGCGACGATCGGTTACATCAATGTGCTTTGCGTGAAGCAGGTGGAAAGTGGTGCTTGCGCCCATGAATCCTCCGTACTGCTGCACGGCGGCGCGCGCTTGACGGTGTATTGGCAGCCCGCGACGGTGCGGCGCCACTTGGAAGAGGCGCTGGCGTTTTTACCGCAACCGGCCGCCCATCCGCTCTACCCCGTCGCCTTGCGTCTCGCCGAAGCGCTGCAGATTTTGTGTCGCCCGCAGGAAAAAGCGGAACCGCCGCATTTTCCGGAATAAAAAAAGACTGTCCGCGGACAGTCTTTTTTGTTTACGCGAGCGGCAATGTCGCTTTCTCGGCGCGTTCCGCCTGGATTTTTTCGTACACGGCGAGCAACTTGGCGGCGCCTTCGAGTTGCCGCGCCACGCGCGCCGGCGCCGTGCCGCCGTGCGTATCGCGCGCGGCGATGCACGCCTCAATCGAAATCGCGTCCAAAATATCCTCATCGAACGCCGGACTCCATGTTTTGAATTCCGAAAGCGTCAGATCCGTCAATACTTTATTGTTTTCAATGCAATAATGCACCGCTTTGCCCACGATCGCGTGCGCTTCGCGGAACGGCACGCCGCGTTTGGCAAGGTAATCCGCCATGTCGGTCGCGTTGGAGAAATCATCATCTAACACGGCGCGCATCCGTTCCCGATTGACTTTCATGGAACGCAGCATATCGGCGTAGACCCGCAGCGCGAAACCGAGGGTCGCGACCGTGTCAAACACGCCTTCTTTGTCTTCCTGTAAGTCTTTATTGTACGCGAGCGGCAAGCCTTTCATTACCGTCGCCAGCGCAATGAAATGACCGTAAACACGGCCGGTTTTGCCACGCACGAGTTCACTCACGTCCGGATTTTTCTTTTGCGGCATGATGGATGAGCCGGTAGTAAACGCGTCGGAAAGTTCGATAAAACGATACTCGGACGACGCCCACAAGATAATTTCTTCCGAAAGGCGCGACAAATGCATCATGGCGATTGAGGCCATGGCGAGATACTCGAGCAAATAATCGCGATCGCTGACCGCATCCATGCTGTTGGCGTAGAGCGCTTTGAAACCGAGCGCGTCGCGGACCATTTCCGGCCGCGTCGGATACGTCGTGCCGGCAAGCGCGCCCGCGCCGAGCGGCATGATATCCGCACTCTGCCAGCAACCTTCAAGTCGACGGAAATCGCGCGCCAGCATATGGAAGTACGCCATGAGATGTTGCGCGAGTAAAATGGGTTGCGCCCTTTGCAAATGCGTGTACCCCGGCAAGATGACGTCTTGGTAATCTGTCGCGACCTCTTTGAGCGTTTTCAGAAGTGCCAACAGCGCCTCACCCGTTTCCACAATCGCGCGCCGCATGTACAAATGCATATCGAGCGCGACCTGATCGTTACGGCTGCGCGCGGTGTGCAGGCGTTTGCCCGCGTCGCCGATTGCCTCCGTCAGCGCGCTTTCGATATTCATGTGAATATCTTCCAGACCGATCGAAAAAGTGAATTCGCCGTTTTCAATCGATGTTAAAATTTTCAGCAGGCCGTCTTTGATTTGCGCCGCGTCGTCTTCACTGATGATCCCGTTCGCGGCAAGCATTTGCGCATGCGCAATCGAGCCTGCGATATCTTCGCGGTACAATTTTTTATCAAATGGAATCGAAGCGGTGAACGCTTCTACCTCCGGTGCCGTTTCTTCCTGAAAACGGCCGCCCCACAATTTCATTTTTGCTCCTTTTGCTGCATCAGCGCGCGGATTTTGAGCGGCAAGCCGAACAGGTTGATGAACCCTTCCGCGTCCGCCTGATTGTACACTTCGTCCGCGCCGAACGTGACGAACTCTTCATTGTAGAGGGAGTACGGTGATTTCGCGCCGTTGCTCATGATATTACCCTTATACAATTTCAAGCCGACTTCGCCCGTCACGGTTTTCTGCGTTTCCGTGACAAATGCCTGCAAGGCTTCGCGCAACGGCGAATACCACATGCCGTCATACACGAGTTCCGCATAGCGCACATTCGCCTGTTCCTTGAAATGGTACGTCGCGCGATCGAGGCAGAGGTATTCCAACTCGCGATGCGCGTAGAACAAAATCGCGCCGCCCGGATTTTCATACACGCCGCGCGACTTCATGCCGACGAGACGATTTTCGACGATATCCGCGATGCCGATACCGTTGGCCGCGCCGATTTTATTTAACTCGGTGATCATTTCGACCGCCGAAAGTTCTTTGCCGTTCAGCGTTTTCGGTACGCCTTCCACAAAGCCCAGCGTGATTTCCGTCACTTCGTCCGGCGCTTTGGTCGGATCGCAAGTCACCATGTACATATCATCATGCGGCGCGTTCGCCGGATTTTCCAAGTCGGCGCCTTCATGCGATAAATGCCAAATGTTCCAGTCCATGCTGTACGGGTACGGCTGTTTCGGTTTCGCCGGATCGTCGCTCGCGTACATGTTGATCGGCACCTGATGTTGTTCCGCGTAAGCGATCGCGTCTTCCCGCGACTTGATATTCCACAAACGCCACGGCGCGATAATGGTGAGATTCGGCGCGAGCGCTTTCACCGTCAGTTCGAACCGCACCTGGTCATTGCCTTTGCCCGTCGCGCCGTGCGCCACCGCGTCGGCGCCTTCCTGTTTGGCGATATCGACCAGCGCTTTGGCGATGATCGGCCGCGCGAAGGAAGTGCCGAGCAGGTATTTGCCTTCGTACACCGCGCCCGCTTGCAGCACCTTCCATACGTACTCTTCCAAAAATTCCTGACGCAGATCCAAAACAAACGCTTTCGACGCACCGCTTTTCAGCGCCTTTTTTTCAATGGCGTCAAAATTTTCCGGCTGGCCGAGATTGGCGCAGACCGCGATCACTTCGCATTGGTAATTTTCTTTCAACCAGGGAATAATTACCGATGTATCCAACCCGCCCGAATAGGCAAGCACTACTTTTTTTACGTCTGACATAGAACTTCCTCCTTTGGTTTGCGGTAAGAGCATTTAAAATATTGTTATAATTATACGTCATCATGAATAATATTTCAACCTTTTTATATTTATCTGCATGCGTATTTTTATTCTATTGTATAATTGTATAATAGCAATAGAAAAGGAGATTCTATGCGCTTTATATTAGTGATTGCACTTATGCTGGGCGGTTGGTGGTGGTGGTCGGCTCCGCCTGACGATCCCGCGGCGCCATTCGGCACGCTCAAAGAGGGCGTGACGTCGACCGCCGACGCGATGCGGGATGCGGATCCGATCTCGTTCGGGCAGCAACTGTACGATCCGCACGCCGCCGTCGAGAGCATGATCGACCGATCGACTTTCGTGCCCGCCGAGGAAATTCCGACGACGTTGAAACAGGCGATCATCGCGACGGAAGATAAACGCTTTTACACTCACGGCGCCATTGATTTAATCGGCGTCGCGCGAGCGCTCGTCGCTAATTATCAGGCGGGTGAGACGCTGCAGGGCGGCAGTACGATTTCACAACAAACCGTGAAAAATTTGTTTCTCTCGCATGATCGCACGTGGATGCGCAAGACGCAGGAGATGTTGCTCGCAAGCCGTCTGGAACGCGTGTACAGTAAAGAAGAAATTTTGGAGTTGTATTTAAATACCATTTACTACGGTGCCGGCGCGTACGGTTTGCAGGCGGCCGCGCTGACCTATTTCCATTGCGACGCTCGCGATCTTACGCCGGCGCAATGCACCGTTTTGGCCGGTTTGCCGCAAGCGCCGAGCGCCTACAATCCGCTGGCGCATTTTGAAAACGCGAAAGCCCGCCAGCGCCAAGTACTCGACGCGATGACCGAACAGGGCATGTTGAGTCCCGCGGAAGCGAAGCTTTTATACGCGGAGGATTTGCATCTTGTCAATGCGACAAGTGAGGAATAAAGAGCCGCGCACGTTTTTACATCGGATAATTACAAAAGGTATACAAAAAAGCGAAGACAATGTCTTCGCTTTTTTATTTTATTCCGCGCTGATCGCGCCGGAACGCAAACGATAGTAATGACCGTGATTGTCCGCGTCCACTTCTTTCGCCAGTTCCGCGGTGCGTTGGTGACAGGTGAACAGTAAGACCTGTCGCGTCCGCGCGAATGCCAGCAGAAAACGTAATGTTTCCCGCTGCCGCGTTTCGTCAAAGCGCACGAAAATATCATCTAAAATAATCGGCATCGGTTCCGTTTTTTCGCCAAACGCGAGCGCCAGCGCCAAGCGCAACGCGAGATATACCTGATCCCCGGTGCCGCTGGACCAGATCGCGGCTTCTTTCGTGCCGTGCGTGCTGTCGACGGTCTGCACGACGCCTTCCGCGGTCAGCGCGAGCGTGTAGCGGCCGCTCGTCATCTGCGAGAGATACTGTCCGGCGCGCGCGATCACATTCGGTTTGCCGTCCGCTTCATAGGCGCGACGCGCTTCATCCAGCAGGTATTCACTCACGACAAGCGCGAGGTAATCGTCCACGGCCGCCTGCAGTTGCGTTTCCACTTGGGCGCGACGTTCCAGCGCTTTGGTGAGGCGATCGTCTTTGATCAGACGCGCCAATTCGCTTTGCAGCGCGCCTTCCCGTTGGCGCAGTTGCGTGAGTTCGGTTTTGTGCTGATTGAGCGAGCGTTCGTACTGATCGCGCCGATCCAGCCACGTTTCATACGCGCCGGTTTCCAGCTGCAGCCAGAGGCGGTTAAATTCCGCTTCACTGCCCGCGTACAGTCGCAGATTTTGCCGTACGCGCTCGTAATCTTTGCGCAGCTGGTCGCATTCTTCATACGCGCTCACTTTGTCGACGAACTCTGCGGCGTCTTTGGCATCCACCAAGGCGAACAAAGCTTTCATTTCATTTTCGCACAATGTCCAGCGCTCATCGAGCAAGGCCTTTTCTTTGGACAATTCTTCATGGCGCCGATTTTTTTCCTGTAAACTTTGCCATTGCAACATCTGCTCCTGATAACGATCCGCCAATTCGATGATCGTTTCCGGCGTGGCCGGCGCGGTTTCATCGATGCGTTGCAAAAGCGCTGTCGTTCGCTCGGTGTAGGAGGTCAATTGCCGATCAATTCGCTCCAACTGCACGCGCAAAATTTCGCCTTCGCCTTTCGCCGTGAAAAGTTCCTGCCATTGCGCCTGACGTAAATCGAGTTCCGCGACTTCGGTCGGCGGTAAATGTTCATCGGCGAGCCACTTCGTCCATGCGCCCTCGGAGATTTCGCGATCGGCGCGCAATTTCGCGCCGCGCGCCGCCCATTTTTCGTGTTCCAAGCGTTGCCGGCGTTCGCTTTCCGCCTGCCAGGAGATCGCCTGCAGCTGCGTTTGGTAGCGATAAAAATCACGGCGGGTCGTTTCGAGCTCCTGCCGGAAATTTTCGAGTTCGCTTTCCGTTTCCGGAACGGCAAGTTCCAAGCGTTGCGCCAATTCCCTCTGCCGCGCCTGCAATTCCGTCAGTCGCGCGTTCAGTTTGGCCAGACGGTATTCATTTTGATGGCTCTTGCGATAGTTCCAATAAAAGCACAGCAGGGAAAGCGCCAACGCGCCGCCGACGATATACAGCGCCTCCATGCCGAGGCCGCCGGTGAAGTAGAGATAAAACGCCGCGAGCGCGCCCAGTACGAGCAAAAAGCCCAGCCAGAAAAACGCGGAATACCGTTTGACCGGCAGTGTTTCCAGCCACTCGATCTCATCGGTTAAGTGCTGCTTTTCACGCGCGAGCAGCAACATTTCCTGCCCTTCCTGCTCCCATTTTTGGAATTCGCCTTCATCGGTCAGGCGCGGTATGTCATCCGTTTTGATTTCCTGCGCGCTTTCGATAACCGGCTCATCATTCTCCCAGTAATGCAGTTCGTTATCGCGCCGCAGCAGCTGCGCCGCGAGCTCCCGCCCTTTCGTCCAGTCAACGGTGCCGAGTTTCGCAGCTTCCGTCCCCGGCCACGCGGCCATAGCTTCCGTGCGCGCCGCGAATTCCTGCTGCCAAGCGGCCAGCGCCTCGTTTTTCGCGATCTGTTCTTGTTGCAACTCGCGCCAGCGTTCGCTTTCCCGATACAGCGCGGCGATTTCATCGCGCTCCGGTTCAAGCGTCACCACATCCTGCCGCGCGGTCGGCGCAATCTCCGCGAGTTTTTCATTCACTGCTTCACGCTGCTCGTTGACATCCGCCATGCGCTGCACCAATTTATTCCAGCGCTCTTTGCCGTCGGCGGGAAAATGCTCGATCGTGCTGCACAAATCCAGGCGCCGTTTCGTTTCGATGCCTTCCCGATAGTATTCCCACGCGCCGATTTGTTTATCCATCGTGCGATCGCGCACATCGAGCGCGGCGATTGCTTCTTCCGCCGCTTTAATTTGCGCGTCGACTTCGTTTTGCTCGCGACGAATCGCAGCGAATTCTTCCTCTTCTCCGGCCAGCGCCGCGACGTCATTTTGCGCTTTTTGCCAATCATTCAACAGTTGATTGATGACGCGTTTGCCCTGCGGCGACGCTACCAGCAGTTCTTCCCGCGCGTTCACCACGTCCTGCTGCATGCGCGCCAGCTGCTCGCCGCCCTGCATGCTCAAAAAGCCGGCGCGGACATCATCTTGCGCGAGAATCGCCGCGCCCTGCAAATCTTCCAGACCGATCGCGAAAACCTGCTCATACGTATTGCGATCCAAACCGTTCCACCATAAATCCGCCGGTTCGCCGATGACGGTTTCCAGACGATCATCCGTGACTTTCGTTTCCCCTTCATCGCGGTGAATGCGATACACGCGACCGTTCGCCAGCTCGACCGCTAAATTCCCTTTGCGGCCGCGTCGTTTGCCGCGACGGTACCCGAACAGCATGTCGCGCACAAATTGCAGCAGCGTCGTTTTGCCGCTTTCATTTTCGCCGCAGATAACGGTCAGTCCGGCGGCCGGCGGCTGCCAGGAAACATTTTGATAAATGCCGTATCGTTGCAATTGTAAATCAGTCAGCTTCATCGCCGTTGTCCCCCAATATTCGTTGCGCACCCGTTATTTCCGCGCGACGGAGCGCCGTTTCCAAGCGTTCGTCGCTGAGTTCGCCGAAGTAACGCGCGTAGCGTTCCCATTCCGGTCGCGCCGCGACGGCCTGCCGCAACGCGTAATGCCGCTCCTCCGGCGACATGGCGCGCAGTCGATCCACCGCGCGCAGATAATCGCCCGTCGCATCCGGAATCTCCCGCCGCGCCTGCCAATCGACCGCCGCCGTCGTCTGATCTAAAAGAGCGCGGCAATACACAAAGATATGTTTCATTTCTTCTTCTTCATTTAAGCGCGCCAAAATGGACTGTCGCGCCGCCGGATCGGAAAACACCTGATGCAGCGCGCCGCGACCGCTCACAACCAAGGTCACGAGTAGCGGTTTGCCCACTTCCTGACGACGCTCCTGCCGTTTTGCCAATACCGCTTGGATGAACATCTCCACGTCCGTCAGATCCGTCACGGAAAACTCCCATGTTTCCGAGCGAATGGCATCGGTCGCGATAAATTCAAGCATCGTCGTGCCGTGACTGCCCACTTCGACAAGGTAGCAGCCGCGGGGGCCGGTTTCCGCCGCCGTCAGACTTTGCGCGTTGCCCGGATAGACGACATACGGATCTTCCGATAATACCTCGCGCGTATGCACATGGCCGAGCGCCCAATAATCGATCCCGCTTTGGCGGATCTCGTCCCAGCTGAGCGGCGCATACGGACCGTCCGACGCCGCTTTCGGTCCCTGCGTGTGCATGACGGCGATCGCGTACGGATCGGTTTCGCCGCGCACATAATCCGACGCCCAGCGACCGTCCGTGTGCATCGTCGCGTAGCTTCGACCGTAAATCATCGCGGCGGTTTCATTTTCCACCACGAGCGGTAATCCTTCCACTTTGTCCGCGCTGAACACATGCGCGGTCGGCGGCAACGGCACCTGCGCCTGCCACGCGCTCACCGGATCGTGGTTGCCGTGCGCGATAAACGTGCTGATGCCCGCATTGGCCGCGCGAAACAGCTCGCGCGAAAATTCCAGCTGCGCCGGTAAACTGTGGTCCGCCGAATTATATACGTCACCGGCGATCACAATCGCGGCGACACGCTTTTCGATCGCCGTATCGACAATGTTGCGAAACGCTTGAAAAGTCGCTTCCCGCAATGTTTTTTCCCAGTACCGTGACGGCGCTTCCCGGATAGCCAACGGCGTTCCTAAATGTAAATCCGCACAGTGAATAAATCGAAATCGTTTCGCCATCTCAGGCCTCCTTCAAAGTATCTTGATACGCCGCATATAATATTCTGCTGACGTCGGGTATATCGTCACGCTCAATTTCACCGAAAGAGAGCAGTAACATGCGTTCGTTGGCAGGTTCATTATGCTGCGGTTTCACCCGGCGTAAATGCAGCCCGCGCCGAGCGGCGGCGCGCACCAAGGCGGCACAAGACGCGGTGGTTTTGACGTACACGGGCAAATAAATGCCCGCGGTCGGCGCGTCGATCCGTATCGCGTCACCGAACGTCTGCTGTAATGCGTTCGTCAGCAGCTCTCCTTTTTCCGCGTACAGTTTGCGTAAGCGGCGAATTTGCCGCGTGAAGTGCCCGCGCTCAATGAAGTCCGCCAGCGCCAGTTGCTCCGCCACCGACGCCGTCTGACGATATAACTCGCGTCGCGCCAGAAAACGTTTCAATAAGTCCGGCGGTAAAATCATGTACGCCAAACGCAACGACGGCGGCAGCACTTTGGAAAGCGCTCCGATATAGACGACGCGCGTGCCGTCACCCATCCCCTGCAACGAGGCCACCGGCGCGCCGTAATACGAAAGTTCGCTGTCAAAATCGTCTTCGATGATCAGTCCATCCGTGCGCTCGCTCCACGACAAAAGTTCGGCGCGGATCTGCGCGGGCATCACATCCGCCGCGCGATACGCCAGCGACGGTAACACGTAAAGAATGCGCTTGCGGGCATTTTGCAACGGCGGCTGCAAAAGTTCCGCGTGTCCGCCGTACAACATGCGTACGGTAAATCCCGCATCGCTCATCGTATCCACGCCCAACGGAAATTCCGTTTCCGCAAACAAAACTTCCCCGTACTCCGTTTGCAAAAGGCTGGCTAAAATCCGCAATAATTGCTGCGTATTCGAACCGATGATGATGTCGCCGGCATACGCCCGCGTATCTCGTGCCTGGGCGCCGTATTGCGCCAACGCTTCGCGCAGTTCCCGCTCCCCTTGAATATCGCCGTAACGCAGCAACCGTTTTTCATCACGAAACACCCGCGCAAGTGAACGCCGCCACGCGGCGAATAAAAAGCCGTCGCGATCCATGCCGCTTTGCGCCAGATCATAGCGATACGTGACTTCGGTTTTGGCGCGCGGCTGCGTCCGCGCAGGATGCTGTCGGATCGTCAGTTGCGGCATCACGGTAAAACGCGCGCGATTTTTCGCCACGATATAGCCTTCGCTTGCGAGCCGACTGTACACGCGTTCAACGGTAAATTTACTGACGCCGAGCTCCGCCGCCTGCGCACGTACCGAACGCAACCGCATGCCGGCCGGCCAAACACCGGTTTCTATTTTTTCGCGCATCGCGCGATACAGCCGCAAATATAACGGCGCTTCTTTGGTAGCTGTCATGTATTCCTCCATTAATAGCTTTATTGTAAAACATGACAGAGAAAGAACGCAAATTATCTGCGCAGATCTTTTTTGTAAACCGATAAAATTTTTACTGTTGACTTATATTGTTAATGTGGTTAAAATATAGAAGTAAACACAAGAAGCAAGGAAATGATTGCAGCATGAACGGGGTGGAATGATGGACGCAAATTGCGCGCAAATTATTGCGCTGGCCGACCGTGTTCTTGACGGCGGTGAAATCACGAAAGAAGAAGGCATTTCCCTGATCAACACGAGTGATGAAAACACGATGCTTTTAATGGCGATGGCGGATAAAATTCGCCAGAAGTACAATGGTCATCGTGTTGATTTTTGCGCGATCATCAACGCGCGCAGCGGTCGTTGCCCGGAGAACTGCGCATTCTGCGCGCAATCTTCTTACTATAATACCGGGGTAAAAGAATATCCCCTCCTTGATGAAGAATCATTGGTCGAAGCGGCGAAAAAAGCCAAAGAGGCCGGCGCGGTGCGTTTTTCCATCGTCACCAGCGGACGCAACCAGGGCAATCCGCGCGAATTTGAAGGCATCGTGCGCGCGCTCAAACGCATCCGTAAGGAAGTGGGCATCGAAATCTGCTGCTCGCTCGGACTCGTCACCAAAGACCAGTTGCAACAACTCAAAGACATCGGGGTCACCCGTTACCATTCCAATATCGAAACGGCTCCGAGCCATTTTCCGGACATTTGCCAAACGCATACCTTCGAAGATAAATTGACGACCTTGAAAGCGGCGCAGGACGTCGGTATTCGCGTCTGCTCGGGCGGGATTCTCGGCTTGGGCGAAACGAACGAACAACGCGTCGAAATGGCGTTCACGCTGAAAGAACTCGACGTCGATTCCATACCGCTCAATATTCTGAATCCGATTAAAGGCACGCCTTTTGAAAATAACAAATCGCTTTCGCCGCTGGAAATTTTGCGGACGTTTGCGGTTTTCCGCTTCATTTTGCCGCGGGCTTTGATCCGCACCGCCGGCGGTCGCGAAGTCAACTTGCGCGATCTGCAGGCGTACGCGCTGAATGCCGGCTTGAACGGCATTATGGTCGGTGGCTACCTCACTACCGGCGGTCGGGATCCCGAAGCGGATCGCGTGATGGTACGCGATCTCGGTCTCGGTTTCACCCGCCCCGTGCTTCGTCCCGTCGCGGAAGAAGCCTAATCTTACTAATTCTCCAAACAACTAAAAAAGCTCTCCCTCGGGAGAGCTTTTTTAGTGTCGTAATTTCTTAATTCGTCTCTACATCACCTTCCGCGTCATTCGACGAGCTTCTGAAGAGCGTGCGGGCAAAAACGACGAGAACCAGCGCGATGCCCACATAGCCGACAAACGGATAAATGAGCGATACCAGCTTACCGAACGGGAACGAACCTCCGAGCATGAATACCGCGCCGAGCGCAACGGTCAGTGCAATTTCCCAACGCTGCGGAACGACCTTCAAGCATTCATTTTTAATCAGCCAATACATCGGCGCGGTGGTCGAGTAGATCCCGAGCATGATGATGACGGAGAAAACGAGCGCGACCAAAGGACTGATCTTCGCGCCGAGATACAGATTAGGCACCTGCAAACCTATCACGGCGTCAAAGTTGGCGAGCATGCCGCACAGCATGCCGACGACCGTCAGCATCAGGAAGAAGCCGCCGCAAAAACCGGCGATACCCGCTTCTTTACGACTCGAGGCCTGGGCGCCGAGTTCGGTGAAAAAGACCATGCCGGCGAGCATGTTGTAGCAAAAGAATAATGTTCCCGCCTGCCACCAGTGCGCGACCGGCTGGGCAGCGAGCGCGGCCGTCGTTGTCGCGACCGGCGCAGTCGTCCAACTGAAATCATGGAAAAATGTGTACATACCGACGGCGACGGTAAAGACGACGATAAACGGTCCGATCGCGCCGATGATATCGACCAGGCGACGCAATCCGGCGAGCACCGTAATCATCGCGACAACGCCCATGCCGAACCAACCGACCGCGGACGGCACGCCGAAATATTCCTCCGCGATGGCGCCCGAACCCGCGATCATGATGACGACGATCGAAAAGATGAAGAGCAGTGTGAAATACTCGATCGCGCGTCCCAAATAATTGCCGCAGTAATGACGGAAAATCAGCGACGGCCGTGCGAGCTGCAATTCATGTCCCTTGCGCATGACGATCACGCCGATGGAGCAGAACAAAACGGCACTGATCAACGCGCCGTACAAACCGTTCATGCCGTACGAAGCGAAAAACTGTAATACTTCCTGCCCCGTGGCAAAGCCCGAGCCGATGAGGTAGGCGATATACGCCCCGCTCAGTTTGACTACGTTACGCCAGTTAACTTGTTCCATCATGTCCCTCCTTACCAGCCTTGCCCGTCGACTTTATAATCGGCGAGCCGGCCCTCCTGCCATTCCGTTAAAGTTTCTTCGATAACATCCAATGCTTTATTGAGTTCTTCATCCGTGATCGTCAGCGGCAGTTGGAAACGCAAAACACTGCCGGCGAAAGCGATCATCACGACGCCTTTTTCGTAGGCGCGGTTGCAAATAACGAGCGCGGCGTGAGGATCTTTCGTTTTCGCTTTTTTATCGGCGACGATATCAACGCCGAGTGAAAGGCCTAAACCGCGAACGTCACCGACGCAGTCGAAACGTTCGCGCCAATCTTCCATCCGCTCGCGCGCGATCTTGCCTTTACGCGTGCTTTCCGCGAGTAAATCATTGTCTTCGATGTATTGCAAAGTCGCAAGCGCCGCCGCACAACATACCGGATTGGCTCCGGTCGTAAATAAATGCGCGGGACGATCCAGACTTTCCATAATCTCTTTGCGTCCGACCAAAGCGGAGAGCGGCAGTCCCGCCGCGAGCGATTTACCGTAAACGACAAGGTCGGGATCCAAATGCCAGTGTTCCAGCGAGCACCATGTGCCGGTGCGTCCGAGCCCCTGCTGCGTGTCGTCAACGCAAAAGAGAATGCCGTGTTCTTTACACAACTTCTGCAAGGCTTCGAAGTAACCGTCCACCGGCTGCAACAAGCCGCCGTCGCCTTGCAATGTTTCGATAACCACCGCCGCCACTTCTTCCGGCGGCACGTAGGTCGCCAACATTTCTTTCAGCGGCGCGAGGTATTCTTCCACCGTATTCGGTTCCGCGCTGCCGTACATGCCGCGGTAGCTGTCCGGAAACGGAATATGGTAGAAGCCCGGCAACAACGGACCGATTTTGCGGCGCATGTTTTGACTGATCGCCGACATGGAAATCGAACCGTACGTCGAGCCGTGGTACGCGTTCACGAAGGAGATAATGTACGGACGACCCGTGTACCCGCGGGCGAACTTGATCAGAGCATCGTTGGCATCGGAACCGGTCAAGCCGAAGATAACGCGTTTTTCAAAATCTCCCGGCGTGATTTCGCACATTTTTTTCGCAAGATGTACCAAAGGCTCGTGGTACATGTAGGCCGGAGTATAATGAATCATTTTCTTGACCTGGGCGATAATGGCATTCACGATCGGCTCCGGTGTGTGCCCCACATTCAAGGCACTGGCGCTTGTCAACAAGTCGAGGTATTCGTTACCGTCGACATCGGTCAGCGTCGAACCGTGCGCATGATCAATGACCAGCGGATAATACGGAATCCGACCGGCCGGCGCAAAATAATGACTTTCTTCTTGAATTAATTCCTGGGAGCGTTTCATGAATATCATCCTTTCTCTATTAAAAACCGTTTTGGCGTTACTTCGAGGATAAAAAATCCCCCGCAGGAAAATATCCTGCAGGGGCGCGGCGGCGCGGTACCACCCTGGTTTATCTCTCGGTCCGTTAACGCCGGCGACGTTCGTCATTACTTTGTTCACGACGAAGGCTCACGGGTGATGTAATCTTTTCCGACTGACTTGCAGACTCGCACCGAACGTCTGCTCTCTGAAAAGTCCTTGCCGAAAAATTTGGTCCCAGTCATTGCTTTTTTGATTGGCGGTACTTAAAAACCCCCGCAGAAAATATCTCTGCAGGGGCGTAGTTACGCGGTACCACCCTGGTTTATCTCTCGATCCGTTAACGCCGGCGACGTTCGTCATTACTCCATTCACGACGAAGGCTCACGGGTGAGGTATTCTTTTCCGACTGACTTGCAAACTCGCACCGAACGTCTGCTCTCTGAAAAGTTCCTTGCCGAAAAATTTGATCCCGGTCATTGCTTTTTGATGTTGGATTGATTCTACCAGCGATTTTTACATCTGTCAACACTTTTTTAAAAAACTTTTTAAAAAAATATGTTACTCAAGCATTTGCGCCCAGTGTTCCCATTTTTCGTACTGCGTGGTCAGCTTTTCCTGCGCGGCCGAAAGCGATTCGGCCAGTTCCGTCAACGCGTTCGCATCGACCGTTTGCACGATCTGCGTCTCAATCATCGTGATCGTCGCTTCCGTGCGGGCGATTTCCTGCTCGAGCGCCGCGATTTTTTTCTCCGCCTGCGGTGCCGCGCGGAAAGAATCCGTCGCGCGCGATGAAGGCGGCGCGGGCGAAACGTCCGCCGACGGCGTAACCGTATTTTCTTTTTTGCGCGGCTCTGCCGTCTCCGGTGTCGGAATGCGACCGGTCTCCAGCAGTTCCTTGCGTTTTTCTTTCCAATAGGAATAGTTGCCCAAATATTCACGGAAAGTGCCGTCTTCAAATGAAAGCGTGCGTTGCACCAGCCGATCCAAAAGGTAACGGTCATGGGACACGACCAGGTACGTGCCGCCGAACTCGAGCAACGCGTCTTCAATCATTTCGCGCGTCGGGATATCCAAATGGTTTGTCGGTTCGTCTAAAATGAGCACATTCGGTTCTTCCAAAAGCAACAGCAGCAACGCCAGCCGCGCCTGCTCCCCGCCGGAGAGCTGACCGACGAGACGATACACGTCATCGCCGCGGAAGAGAAAACCGCCCAAAATATGACGCGCGTCATCTTCGCCGCAGCCGTATTCCTGCATGACCTCTTCAAGCACCGTGCGGCTCGGATGCAAATTGGTGTGTTCCTGCGAATAGTAGCCGAGCGCGACGCGATTGCCGAATGTGACCGTGCCGTGCGCCGGTGTTTTTTCGCCGGTAATCACGGACAAAAGCGTCGACTTGCCGATGCCGTTCGGGCCGATGATGCCGACAGTATCGCCGCGACGCAACAAAAAGGAAATATCCTTAAAAATAGTGCGATCCCCATACGCCGCTGCCAGCTCCTGCACATCCAAGACGCGTTCCGCCGTGCCGGTCGCCGGACGAAACGAAAAGGCGAGCGTCGTTTCTGTCACCGGCTTTTGCAGGCGTTCCAGACGATTTAGTTGGCTTTGCCGTCCGCGCGCCTGCTTCGCCTTGATACCCGCTTTATATTTGCGAATGTAGGCTTCGGTTTGCGTAATTTCTTCCTGCTGCTTTTCATACGCGCGCAAGTCGGCATATAAACGCGCCGCTTTCTTTTTACTGAAAGTGCTGTAATTGCCGCGATACGATGTGACTCGATGCTGCTCGAGATCCAGAATGTTCGTCGTCACCGCGTCCAAAAAGTAGCGGTCATGGGACACCAGCAAAATGCCGCCGCGATAACTGCGCAAGAAATCTTCAAGCCATTCCGTCATCGCGATATCCAAATGGTTCGTCGGTTCATCCAGCAATAAAAAATCCGGCCGCCGCACGAGCGCGCGCGCCAAATTGATCCTGGTTTTTTGACCGCCGGAGAAATCATTCGCCGCGCGATCCCAGTCCGCTTCCGTAAAGCCGAGACCGATCAAGATCCGGCGCGTCATCGTTTCATAGGCGTAGCCGCCGAGCCGTTCAAAGCGGTCTTCCAGTTTCGCGTAGCGTTCGAGCAGCGCCGGATCGGAAGTCCGCCCCATGCGCATAGTCAGATCCTCGAGTTCATGTTCGATTCGCCGCACGTCTTCCCATGCGGTTTCCACCACTTTGCGCAATGTCTGCGCGCCGAAATCAATACTTTGCTGCACGTAACCGATCGTCGCCTGATCGGTCACGCTCACGCTGCCCGAGTCCGCCTCCATTGTCCCCATGACGCAACGCAGCAGCGTCGATTTGCCCGCGCCGTTGCGGCCGACCAAGCCGACGCGCTGTCCTTCCGTGACGGTGAATGTGACATTTTTAAAAATAGTTTCGATGCCGAAGGCTTTCGAGAGCCCGGCGACTTTGATCATAGCCATGTGCCCTCCCCGCCGATTCGGCGTTTCGTTATGGCTGCGGCGGCCGCTCCGGAAGCAAGTCCGCCGTAATCGTTATCATAATTTCCGCATTATTTTTCGTATGCTCGGTCGTGCGGAACAATCGTCCGAGAATCGGAATTTCACTTAAAATCGGCACGCGCCGTTCGCTTGTTTGCTCCTCGCGATCAATCAGACCGCCGATCGTAAGCGCTTCGCCCGGTTGCAGGCGCACGGTCGTTTGCGCTTCGCGCGTCGTGATACGGTAAGCCCGCAGTTCCGGAACAAGGTACGGCGTCGATACTTCCGCCGTCACGTCGGCCGTGATCTCGCCGGCCGCATTGACGCGCGGCGTATATAAAAGGCGTATGCCCGCGTCGCGATATTCCGTCGTCGTCACTTTTTCACCATTGGTGATCTGATCGACCAGCACGGGAATTTTATTGCCGATTAAAATTCGCGCCGTCTTGCCGTTGACCGTCGTGATATTCGGTCGCGCCAAAATTTGCGCGTTGCCGTCGGCGACCAGCGCATTTAATTTCGCGCGAAAGAAAAAGGAGTACGGATGCCCCGCCACGGTTTTGCCGAATTGAATCGAACCGAACCCGTCGGGCGTGACGATTTCTTCCACTTTCTCCCGTGCGCCGCGGCCGCGTTCGTAGCGCGTTTCATAGCGCGCGCTGCCCGTCAGCGGCAACCAGTCCCAATCAATCCCGAGTTCTTTGATATGATCGCGATTGACCGCGACGACTTCCACCGAGACATTGACCTGCCGATACGCGTAGTCGATTTTCTTCAGCAGCTGGTCCACTTCCGCCAGTTCGCGCGGCGTCCCGTAGACGATGACGCTCGCGCTCTCCGGGTTAATTTGCACCTGTTCCGCCGGCACAATCGCCGTGAGCTCTTTTTGCACGTTCACGGGGTCAGCACATAATTCAAGGCGAAGGAGTGCGCTTGTTTGGCCGCTTTTTCGTTCGTTTGCGTGCCGTGTACGAGCCAGGTGCGTCCGTTTTTCACCAGCGTCACGTCCGCCGCCTCGGCCACCAGCTGCAGCGCCTCCTGCGGCGTCACATCATGCAGTGTCAGCGTGACGTTGCCGTGAACATCGTCGGCGATGATAATATTGTCGCCGGTCAATCGCGCCAGCCCCGTCAACACTTCCCGCACGGCAGAATCCCGCGCCTGCACATCCGCCGCTTGAATCGGTCCGGCGAGTAGGCTCAGGCCGAGCAGCAAAGTTCCCCACTTGCTTACGCTCATGATTGCGCCTCCAAAGGCTGTAAATGCAGATCACCCTGCGGTCCCGCCAATGTCAAATCATGCGTTGTCATACCGGTGACCTTGTAACCGGCATAGCTTTCCCCCGGCGCCAATGTCACCGGCACACCGTTGATCGTCAGCAGCGCGAGCGTCGTCGCGCCTTCGGTCATGGTGCCGTTCCAAATAATCGCGGGAGTTGCGGTAACGGCCGCTTGCGAATGAACTTCCTCTTGCGCCGCGTCGAGCGTCGCCGTTTTGCCCTGTTTTATTTCGCCCACGGTCGTCATGGCGCCAAAAGGCTGACGCGCATGCCCACGATGCGAAATCGAAATCGTATTCGCATTCGTCCCCTTGTCGGACACGATTGCGCCGGAAGATGCGGCAGGCGTCACGGCGAGCGGTGTTTCCGACGGCATCGCGCCCAGCATGCAAAGAGCGACGACACATGTCGTCGCGCCTGCCACATAATACCATTTTGAAATACGTCGGGCGCCTCTTTTCAGCGTGGCGCCGATTCCATTCTCAGCCATCAGAAATCTTTCGCCCACACATCCAAACGCCACTCTTTATCTTTGGCGCGATACGTCAGCGTACCCGCCAGCGAATGCATATCGCGATACCAAGTGTAGTCCGCGTGCTTTAAGTCACCGTTGGCGAGATCCCATATGTATTCCGCGCCGAGCGCATTAAGACGATCGATTTTATATTTAAAACCCACAAATGTCGGTTGTTCCAAGTCCAGTCGGTCAAACCGATACGGAGTCACGCCGGAAAGATGATTAATCTGCGCGCCTGTCCACCATTGCGTACGACCGGCATCATAGTCCAAACGCGCGCCGTAGTAGAAATTGCTGCGGTCCATATCCCCGTAGCCGTAAAAATCTTTCCAATACCCCGTCGCCAACGTCATTTTAGCGCGATCCGATAAACGCAAAGGATCGGTCGCCCAAAGCAAGCTGTAGCCGCTATGGCTGCCGCTTATGGCGCCTTCTTTCCAATCGCCCCAATCGAGCTGCGCCTGCGCGTAGATCGGACGAGCGCCGAAATGGTACGGCCGACTCGTGAAGATGAGTTCCGGCCGTTTTTCAATCCAGACAGATTCGTTATTCAAGCGGCTTTCTTCCTTGCTGTAATGGATTTTCCATTCTCCGTACGGCGCGTAATAGCGCAGGCCGATATCGGGTTTGAAACCGATCCTGGTATACCACGCGTAGTTAAAGAACGCCTCGGTACGTTGACCCAAAGGATACTGCAGCTTCGCCTTGAAACCGAAACCGTTGTGCGATTTATACGACGGCCGCGGTAAAAATGACGCCACACTGCTGCTGCGTCCCCGCTCCATGTTCACGCGGTAACGCGGCAAGTGAAAAATCCGTTTATTTTTGATATAAAAATTGACATCTTCCGCCAGCAACGATTCCTGCGGAATGATCGTAATCGTTTCCGCTTCGATGCGGTAATCCGGAGTGTTGGCCACAGCCGACGGCGTTGTCACCATGGCGCCTTGCAGTATGCCGGTGTTCGCACCTTGCGAAAACTCGCCGCGACCGGCTTCGATGTACAAGCGCGAATAGTAGCCTTTGGCATTCGCAAATACCGCCGTATCCTCCGCCGCATTGTACTCCAGATCGCGTACGGCAAGGTCAATCTGACGCGCGCCATCCGTCCAGGCGACGTCATCCGGCAAACGGTATACTTCCGTTTTGTGATTGCCGAGCAATCGTGGCGTTACAAATTGCGCCGTATCGTAACGCGCGACCGTATTGCCGATCGCCGCAACGTCCCCGTCGGTGCCGTTGTATTTCATGGCATCCGCCGTAATGACCCAATCCGTTCCCGTGGACGGATGCATCGGGTACACATGCGCTTCCCCTTCCGCAGCCGGCGCGCCGCTGTGAATCGGCGAAGAAAGCGTCGCCTGCGCCGCCATCGGTGTCACCAATAAAGCCGCAAGCGCTGCCCGCGACCACCACGCACTGTTCATACCGACTTCTACTCCTGACGAATAATCACAACCGGAAGATCGTCTTCATCTTCCTCATCGATCGGTTCAATGGTAACTTCAGCGGCGTCCTGTTTCTTTTCCGCTTTTACTTTCCCTTTCGCGCTTTTGGCGGCGTCTTTCGCCGCGTCTTTCGCTATTTTGGCGGTTTCCGCAGCGGCGTCGGCTTTGGCTTTCGCTTCATGCGCTTCTTTTTCGGAGGTCGAGGCAACTTCTTTCGCCTGCTTTACCGCCGCGTCGCTCGAATTCTCATCCGTCGCGACTTCTTTGGCTACCTTCGCGTTTGAGGCGTGCTTTTCCGCTTGCGCCGCCGCCTCTTCCGCTTCTTTCGCCGCATCTTCCGCCACGCCGGCGGCCGTCGTCGCATTTTCCGCCGACGTCATCGCGGACGTTTCATTCGGCAGAGTAATGGTTTCAAGATCTTCATCAGCGACCTCCCCTGTCGACGCGGAGTCCGCATTGTTCATTTCGCGCCGACGTTCTTTGGCCGCCGCATTCGTTTCGCCCGGCTGCGCGACGTTTTCCGCCGTCACGACGAGGTCGTTTTTACGCGCCTGCGGCGCGCCGTCCACGCTGACGACGCCATGCGTTTTGACGGTATCCTGCACCTGAATGTAGAGCACCGTTCCCGCCGGCATATCGACATCGCTGCCTTTAATAAAATACCCGCCGACCAAACCGATCGGCCCCAAAACCATCGCGCCGGCCGCCGATGCACCCAGCGCCGCCGCTTCATGTTTCAATTTTTCTTTCGCTTCCGGTCCCAATACGGTGGCAATCGGTTCATCATCGATGCCGAATACCTGATTGAACTCGATCTCCAGTTTACCGTTGCGACCGAAACTGCGCGGCGGTTGCACTTTTGTCACGACCCCCGTGCCTTGCGCGCCTTGCGGCAGCACGAGAACCTCATCGACAAATACATCCTGCGCGACCGTGAAACGAATTTCATCGCCCTCCTGATTGGTTTTCGTCGCTACGCCTTCGGAAAGCGTAATCGGGAAAACGGTGTTCGCAGGCATTTCCACTTCGCGCAATTCAAAGTGACGGTTTTTATAAATGCTTTTTTCCAAACTAAGCACGCGCGCGGAAAGGCTGCCGCCTTTTTTCTTACCGTATACTTCGGTTTCCAGCGCGCCGATCCGATCGGCTAACGCCGCGCGACTGATTTCATTGCGCAGCTGCCATTCGAGCGTATTGACGCGAGTCACCAGCGACGGTTCTGTGGTGTCGCTTCGCACCACGTCGTTATAAAGCGTTCCGATCTGCTCGGCAAGACCGTCTTGCGCAAGCTTCGTACCGTACACATCACGACTCGCTTTTTGCACGCGGTCGAGCATAGCCCCCGACTGCGCTTCACCGTACAAAACCGTATCAATCATCGTCGCCTGATCCGCCAATGTCGGCTGGGCGGCGTAAGCGGCCCAGGGGAGTGCCAATAAAAGCGAAAGCAACGGCGCCAATCGTTTCTTCATTCCATTACCTCTTTTCCCTTGACGTGAAAATCACGCCGCAAATACATATCGTTCGGTTTTTCAAAAAGAGCTGTTTCGCCATGCGAAACAGCTCTTTCCGTTAGAAACGCACGTCAATGATAGCCGACACGCCGACACCGCTGACGCGGTTCAGACGCGTAGGATTTTTGCTGTCGACCGGCACCAAACCGCGGATACGGAACAGCTTGTCATTGAAGCTGCCTTCCACCTGCGCGACCGCTTCGACTTCGTCCACCGCCGATTGCGGGCCGATGACCTGCGCCGCGCCGATGTAGCCTTTATCGCCGACACTGATGATCGGCACGACCTTCGTCGCATAGCTGGATTCGACGTCGTTTTCGCGCATCAATTTGTTAATAAAATTATTGAGTTGATCGGAGTAACGATCTACCACATAGCCGATACCGCCGACTTTCAGCACGCCGCCCAAAACACGGCCCAAATTAAATGCCTGGGTGTTGGCGACGGTGCCAAATGTCAATAAGGTACCGACGAGAACAGCGGAAATTACCTGTTTCATTTTCTTTTGCATAGCTCTCACTCCTTTAGTTTGACTCTCTCTTTATTATACTAAACGATGTCACCCGCGACAATCTTACGCGCGCGCCGAAACACTGTCCGCCTGCGCCCGCTCCGCCTCGATATCCGCCATTTTAGCCTGAATCATCATGGCGCACTCGATGCGTTTTTTCTGGATTTCGCAACTGACCTTGTACGGTTCATGAATATCACCCGCAAAGGTTTCATTGTTGGCGTGGCAACCGCCCGAGCAGAAAAATTTCGCCCAGCAACCTTGGCAAGTCGGCTTTCTCAGCACGTGATTTTCACGGAAAGCGCGCGGCGTGTCCATATCGAACAGGCCCGTCTTCACATTGCCGATCACATACCCGTCCCGACCGACGAACTGATGACAGGGATAGATATCTCCGTTCGGCACAACCGCCATGTATTCATGTCCCGCGCCGCAGCCGCGCAAACGCTTTTGCAAACACGGACCGCGATAAAGATCCATATTGAAATGGAAAAATTGGAACGGACGACCTTCGCGTTGACGATCCAAATACGCCTGCGCCAATTTTTCGTACTCCGCGAAAATTTGCGGCAAATGTTCTTCCGTAATCGCGAACGCGTTATCTTCGCTGACAACCGGCTCCATCGAAAGTTCGTTGAAACCCTGGTCCACCATATCGAGCACGTCGGTCGTAAAATCAAGGTTCTTGGCCGTGTACGTGCCGCGCACGTAGTATTCTTCGCCGTTACGATGTTGCACCGCGTACGCCAAGTGGTCGCGGATCGGTTGGTACGTACCCTCGCCGCGCACCCCGGGACGCATCTCGTCATGCACTTCTTCACGACCGTCCAAACTCAACACGAGACTGACATGCTGCTCATTGAAATATTGCACCTTGCGCTCATCCAACAGCATGCCGTTGGTCGTCAGCGTCAACTTGAAAATCTTGTCGTGTTTTTTCTCCTGCGCGCGGATATAATCGATCGTCTGTTGCACCACATGGTAATTCATCAGCGGCTCGCCGCCGAAGAAATCGATCTCGCAATGTTTACGCGGACCGGAATGCGCGATCAGAAAATCAACCGCCCGACGCGCCGTATCAAAACTCATCAGCTCGCGCCATTTACCGTAACCGCCTTGGCCCGCGAAGCAGTAGCGGCAACGCAGATTGCAGTCATGCGCGATATTTAAGCATAATGCTTTGACAATCGGACGTTCTTCAAGCGCGACGGTAAACGCCGGATCCATTGTCGCGAACAAAAGGCCGTCGGCGATCAATTCGTCGACCTCGGCGATCGCTTCTTCAATCTCAGCCGCCGGATAGCGGTCGCCGAGCGCCGCCCGCGCCTCGTCCGGATTCGTTCCATCGTAGGTATCTAAAAGCTCGTACGTCAACTGATCCGGCAGATGCACGCAGCCGCTGTTGACATCGAGCGCGATGTATTCGCCATTTAAATAAAACTTGTGAATCATAGGTTGTACTGCAGAAACTTCCGTCATTGAATTCTCCTTACATGCAAAAGGTCCTTCGTCTGCGCAAAGGACCTCAGCTGTTTACCGTTGTTGTTGTTTGCATACCTGGTTGCCGATGGTGCAACTTGTCTTGCAAGCGGATTGACACGAGGTCTGGCATTCGCCGCAACCGCCGTGTTTCGCGGTCTGTTGCAAAGATACCGGATTGAGTGTACGAATATGTTTCGCCATGTCGTTCCCTCCTTAGTTGTTATCGTTATTATAGCATAACCGTCTGCCTGTCGCATGCATTTTGCGCGCGCGTCAGACAAATTTCAGAAACATTTTACGCATGCAATATAAAATCAACCGTCTTTACGCTACGCGAGCCACCACCACAGCAGCGCCGCCGGCGATACGCCGATCGCCAAAAGCGCCACGCCCAATCCCAGGCAGCCTTTTTGCGCTTTGCGTTCAGTGCGCGCGCTCTGCTGGTAAAACCAGTCGTCCACCGCCTCCGTCAAGGCGGCATGCTGCGCCTCCATGCGCGAAAACACATGCGCGAACTCCTGTCGCCGCGGCTCCGGCAAACTGTCCGCCGTCGCGTACGGCGCCAATTGCTCACGCGCCGCCGTGTAGCGCCGCACAATCTCTTGCCACACATCGGGATCCAATTTCGTTCGGTATTGATAAATGCCTTTTTGCGCGACGAAGTTATATAAATTTTCATTCTGCTGCATCTCAAGCAGTATCGCGCTCAGTCCCGGCACATCCCGAAACCGCTCCACGGCTACTTCCTGCCACCGCAAATATTCGGCCGCGGTCAGTTTTATCGTCGTAATCAGATCACTCGGCGCTTGCATGCTCGTCTCCTTTGGGGTACAATACATTATATCTTTGCTTTCATTATAGCGGATTTCGGGTGCAAACCCAATGATTTGTCAAGAGACTGAAAATGAAATAAAAAAGTACGTGACAAATGATTTTTTCTTTGCTATAATATTTTTCATCGGGGCATAGCGCAGTTTGGTAGCGCACTTGGTTCGGGACCAAGGGGTCGCAGGTTCAAATCCTGCTGCTCCGACCACTTGCGGGTGTAGCTCAATGGTAGAGCTCCAGCCTTCCAAGCTGGCTACGAGGGTTCGATTCCCTTCACCCGCTCCATTTTCAGTGGGTGGCGGTTAAACGGCATAGGCCGTTTTTTTATTGCGCAAAAATAATCAGCGTAACATTTTATATCTTCCACGATAAAAACAACGGATGTAAAATTCGCGCCGTTTTCGCTAATCAGTACCGGCCAAAAATTGCTGAAGCTGTATACGATTTACGCCGGACCGGATCATGTCCCGGGCACAATTCACGAAACGCATGAAGATGCGAAAAACGATCCGAATGAGCATTGGCAACGAAATTTTGGCGCGGCAATACTATTGATCATGAAATAAAAAGCACTCTCCGCAAAAGAGAGTGCTTTTTTATTATTTCTTTGACGTTTAGTCACGGTACTGCGCCGGCAGTTCCTTCCTGCGGGCCACGCCCGTTTCGATCGCTTTTTTCGCGACCGCTTTCGCAACCGCAAGCGGCACGCGTTCATCAAAAACGTCGATGACGACATTATCCTGCCGCAAGTCTTTGTCGTCGATCAAATCGGCCAACGCATACGCCGCCGCCAATTTCATTTCCATGTTGATCCGCCGCGAATGCACGTCGATCGCGCCGCGGAACAGACCCGGGAACACGCTCGAGTTGTTGACCTGGTTCGGCATATCGCTACGGCCCGTGCCGCAAACAGCGACGCCGGCCGCAATGGCATCTTCGTACATGATTTCCGGAACGGGGTTCGCCATCGCAAAGACGATGCTGTCTTTGGCCAAAAGCTTCATATCTTCCGGTTTGAACGCGCCTGCTTTGGAAACGCCGAGCAATACGTCCGCGCCCTTAATCGCGTCTTGGAATGTGCCCTGACGATTTTCCGGATTGATCCGGTCGACAAGATCTTTCTGCACGCGGTTCAATTTGCCGTTGTCATGCAAAATTCCTTTGCTGTTGAGCATTGTCATATCGGTCGCGCCGGCCGCCAAAATCATGTTGGCAATCGCGGTGCCCGCTGCGCCCGCACCGTTGATGACGATTTTGACTTTGGAAATATCTTTTTTCACGAAACGCAGCGCGCCCAGCAGCGCCGCCAAGGCGGCGATTGCCGTGCCGTGCTGATCGTCGTGGAACACCGGAATTTCCATTTCTTCAATCAAACGGTCTTCGATATCGTAGCATTTCGGCGAAGAAATATCTTCGAGATTAATGCCCGCGTAGTTTTTCTCCAACATTTTGACGGTGCGAATAAATTCTTCCGGATCTTTGGTGTTGATAACGACCGGCAACGCGTCGATGTTCGCGAAACGTTTATAAATCGCCGCTTTACCTTCCATGACCGGAATGGCGGCCGCCGCGCCGATATCGCCCAAGCCGAGTACGCGCGTGCCGTCCGAAATAACGGCGATCACGTTGCCGCGCAATGTCAGCGAAAACGACAGATCCTCATCCTCTTTAATATGCAAACACGGTTCGGCGACACCGGGCGTATACGCGACCGCCAGCGCGTGCCGATCGTTGATCGGCATCTTGAGCCCCGTCGTTAAAATGCCCTTGTGCTGTTTGCGCATTGCCATTGATTCTTGTTTCAAATCCACAGTAATCCCTCCTCTGGTTACACACCTTTGATCGCCGGTAAGTTGCGACCGTAATAAATCTCCGTCATCTCCTGGCGTAACTGTCGCCGGATCTTTTGCGCCTCGCCTGCGGAAAGGTCCGCGCGCGTCTGATCGAAGAGGTAGTCGTCAAGACCGAAATCCTTTACCATCATTTTACAATGGAAAATATTTTCCTGGTACATATTGACATCGACAATATTATAACGGTTGCGCAAAGCCGCTTCGATATAGTGGGAAATAGCCTGCATGCGGTGGTCGATGTAAATCTTTTTGCCGTTGACATCCCGCGTGAATCCGCGCACGCGATAATCCATGATCGCGATATCCGGCGCAAAACGTTTCAGCAAAAAGTTGAGCGCTTTAAGCGGTGAAATTTCCCCGCAGGTTGAGATGTCGATATCGGCACGAAACGTGCACACGCCGCGTTGCGGATGGCGTTCCGGATAGGTATGCACGGTGATATGACTTTTATCCAAATGCGCGACCACATCTTCTTTCGCCGCCCCCGGATGCCCTTCGGCGATCAGCATGGTCACGCTGGCGCCTTGCGGATCGTAATCCTGCGCGGCGATGTTTAAAACATGCGCGCCGATGATATCGGATACTTCCCGCAATGTTTCCGTAAGCGTTTCGGCATTGTACATCTCATCGATATACGCGATGTATTGCTGCTGCTGCTCCTCGCTGGTCGCGTAGCAGACATCATACATATTGAAACTGAGCGTCTTAGTCAGATTATTGAAACCGTATAGTTTTAATTTTCGTGTTTTTTTTGTTGTCATGCTTTTCCGCCCCGCGCCCGTTACTCGGACTGCTCCCGCAAACGTTTGCTGAGAATGCGTAATGCTTCGCCGCGATGACTGATGCAATTTTTCTCTGCCAAAGTGAGTTCGGCCATCGTTTTTTCGCGTTCCGGCAGATAGAAATACGGGTCATAACCGAATCCTTCCGTGCCGCGCGGTTCGAGCACGATTTCGCCGCGGCAGATGCCGCGCGCCGTGCGCTTGGTACCGTCCGGATATACCAGTGCCAATTCGCAAACGTATTCGGCGCCGCGATCTTGCCGCGCGACTGACGTCATTTCCGCAACCAGTTTCGCATTGTTGGCGGCGTCATCGCCGTGCGTGCCCGCGTAGCGAGCCGAGTACACGCCCGGCGCGCCGTCGAGCGCGTCAACCGCCAGACCCGAGTCGTCCGCCAACGCGGGGAGTCCGGTTTTTTCCATATAGTAGCGCGCTTTTATGAGCGCGTTTTCCGCAAATGTCGTGCCGGTTTCTTCCGGATCCGGAAGATCCGCCACCTCCGCCACGGGAATGCCCTGGTAACCGACTTCAGCCAGCATGGCCTGCATCTCGCGAATTTTCCCTTCGTTATGCGTCGCCAGCAAAACGCCGCGCCGTCCGACACTACCGACAAGATCTGCCAAATCGCCGAGCGCTTCTTGTTGCGCCGCGATCAATTCGGCAATGCCCTTTTGCGCCAGATCCAAGAGTTCATTTAACTGCGCGCGCGAAAATGTCGCGCCTTCGCCCGTGCCCTGCACCTCGACCAGTTCGCCCGACTGCAAGGCGACCACGTTCATGTCGACATCAGCCGTGCTGTCTTCTTCGTAGCAGAGATCCAAGTGCGGCACGCCCGCCAGTTCGCCGACGGAAACAGCCGCGCAAAAATCCTTCACCGGAAACGGCCCTTCGCCGTTCCACAGGCCGGCAATCGCTTCCACCAACGCGACATACGCACCCGTAATCGATGCCGTGCGCGTACCGCCATCCGCCTGCAGAACATCGCAGTCCAACGCGATGGCGACTTCACCGAGCGCCTCCAAATCAACCGCCTGCCGCAAACCGCGACCGATCAGTCGTTGGATTTCCTGACTGCGGCCGGACAATTTGCCGCGCACCGCTTCACGCTGATTTCTGTCGTTCGTCGCTCGCGGCAACATCTGGTATTCCGCCGTCACCCAGCCTCGTCCTGCGCCGCGCAGCCAGCGCGGCACGCGCGGCAGCACGGACGCCGTGCACAATACTTTCGTATCGCCGCAGGTAATCAGCGCCGAGCCTTCCGCATATTTATTCACGCCCCGTTCGATCGTCACGGGACGCAATTCATTTATTTCGCGACCGTCAATACGCATCGTCGGTCTCACTCCTTTGTTTATCTTCCCCGAAAATCTGCACTTCCGGTTCCAGCGTTACGCCATGCTCCGCGAAAACGCGCCGCTGCACTTCGGCAATCAAACCCAGCACATCGGCCGCGGTCGCGCCGCCTCGATTCACGATAAACCCCGCGTGACGCATGGAAATTTGCGCGCCGCCGACCGTCAAGCCTTTGAGTCCGGTCGTTTCAATCAATGTTCCCGCATAGTAGCCGACGGGCCGCTTAAATGTGGAACCCGAGCTCGGCATATCGAGCGGCTGTTTCGTCGTCCGCCGTTTTGTATAATCCGCCATCTTCGCGCGAATCTCCGCCGCGTTCCCCGGTTGCAGTTCCATCGTCACCTGCGTGATGATATCGCCCGTTTCCTGGAACACGCTGTGACGATACGCGAAGTGCAGCTTATCCCCCGCGTAGACGACCCGTTCGCCCGCGCGCGTGAGCGCCGTCACTTCCGCCACGATCTGTTGCATCTCGCCGCCATACGCGCCCGCATTCATCCACACGGCGCCGCCGATCGTACCGGGAATACCGCAGGCGAATTCCAAACCGGACAGTTCCGCTTTCGCCGCGGCGCGAGAGGCCTGCGCCAAACGCACGCCGCCGGCCACGACAAGTCGGGTGCCGTCGGTGTAGCAGGGTCGCACCAGCCGTGAAAGACCGATCACAACGCCGCGCACACCGCCGTCGCGCACCAACACATTCGCCCCGCCGCCGAGAATCATCAGCGGGCATTTTTCATTGGCGACAACGCGCAATACGCCCGCCAGTTCCGCCTCGGTCTCCGGCTCGATATAGAGATCCGCCGGTCCGCCGATCGCGAACGTCGTATGCCGCGCCATCGGCTCGGCAAAATGCAACGCGCTCTTGGGGACAACGCCGGAAAACAACTCTTCCCAATACTCTTTAGTCACTGCTTGCCCTCCGCCGGCGCAAAGCGGGACAAATCGGGAACGCCTTCGCCGATCGCCTCGCTGACGATTTTTTGAATATCGGCGGCCACCTGCTGCCAACGCATGAACGCGTGCAAGTACTCGCTCGCGAGCGAGTTGTTTTGCACCATCACCTGCAAGCTCTGTAATTTTTCCATGCCGTCCCAGCCGTCTGTTTTCTGCAACATGCGACGGTATTCCGCTTCCATCTGCAAGGCGAGAAATTCTTCCGCCAGATCTTTCGCCGCCGCGTCCTGCGCCAGTTTTTCTTTCGCCGCGATCAGCTGTTTCATTTCCGCGCTTTCGCGAATACTTTTCGCTAAATTATAAGCGTCATCATACATATTCATGGGAATCTCCTTTCACTTCGGGCAAATGTCCCTTTTGCGCCAGCGTGGGAAAATCCAACTGACGCAAGGCTTCGTACGAAACAATCGCCACCGCGTTCGATAAATTCAACGAACGGGCTTCGGCCCGCATCGGAATCCGAATGCATTGCTCCGGATGCGCGGCCAACAATTCTTCCGGCAGTCCTTTGGTTTCCTTACCGAACACCAGGACATCTTCATCGGTAAAGCGGACATCGGTATAGCTTTTTTCCGCTTTCGTCGTATTAAACCAGAAACGTCGGCCCTTGAGATATTCGACCAACGCCTGATAATTTTCGTGAATATGAACTTCCAATAAGTCCCAATAGTCTAAACCGGCCCGCTTCAAATGCTTGTCATCAATCGAAAATCCGAGCGGTTTCACCAGGTGCAAGACAAGATGATTGGCCGCGCACAAGCGACTTATATTGCCGGTATTGCCGGGAATTTCCGGCTCGACTAAAACAATGTGCATACTGCCTCCTACATGGAAATCTTTCAATACCGTTTATTGTAACACAGGGTAACGGGCTCGCGAAACATGTCGTTTCAGACGATCCGAAATTCTTCCGTCTGGTAATCTTTACGGCGCGGCACAGCGAAAAATAAATGCATATCGTCAAACGCCGCGATAAATTCCGCGCCCATAATGAAAATGAGCGAGGTCAGATTGAGCCAGATGAAAAGAATCATTAAGCCGACCAGCGAGCCGTAGGTCGCGCCCATATTGGCGATATTGCTCACATAAAAGCCGTACGCTCCCGTCATGGCGACCCAGATCGTCGTCACGATCGCGGCGCTGGTGAGCGTGTGCGACCAGGGCGTGCGCCCCTCGTGTTCGACGAAGCGCGGCGCGTAACGGTAGAAAACCGCCAGCACCAAAATCATCGCCACAAAAGGAATCAGGTAGGTGCCGATTCTCCAAAAGAAAAGAAATTCTTTCGTCAAACCGAGTACCCCCATAAATGTTTTCACGATCAGGTTGCCGAATACGGTAATGCCGAGCGACGCCAGCATCGTGCCGACAATCAGCAAGGTGAACAGGATCGATTTCGTTTTGACGCGAATATAGGACTGGACATTTTTCCCCGTTTGAAACGCGATATCGGTCGCGCGGATCAAAGTGTCGATGCCTTTGGACGACGACCACAACGCCAATAAAAGACCGATGGACAGTACCGTGGTCGAACGTTGCTCGATAATATCGGTAACCACCGGCGCGAGCGTCGCCGGCACATCCCCCGGCAGGTACTGCATGTAGCGCAATACCGTATCGATTTGCGACGCCGCCACGAACAATATGATGTTAAACAGGAAAATCAAAAACGGCACCAGCGCCAAAATCAGGTAGTAGGTCGCGGCCGCGGCCAGCATCCCCACATCATCATCCATATACCGCTGATATAAACGTTTACCAATATATAAAGCGCGCGAATCGCGCAGACGTTTGAACCATTTCGCTTCGTTAAGACGATGCCGAATGACTACCCAAGGGTCCACGTTCTTTCCCCTTTCCTCAACCGGTACAATTACGTCATCGCAGACGTAAAATAGTTGATTTTATTATAGCATAGTAAGAATCGGCTTTGCGGCATTTTGACGACGGTTGCCGAACGCCTTGCAGCTGGTATAATGAAAGCAAAGCGGCAACGGGGAAATGGTCGCGAGGGAGGAAATATGCAACGACGTATTATGCACATCGGGCTTTTGGTCAGCCTCTTCGCCACCATGGCGTATCCTCTGACGAGACTCAGCGGACACGAGTGGATTGCCTATATTTTCACGCTGATCGTCGGCTATCATGTCTACGAACATCGCCGCGCTTTGGGAAAATTTACCCGGCACGCGACGCCGCGCAGCCGTTTTCTGCGCGCAGCGAACTATGTGCTTTGCGCGGTATTCATCATCTGCTTTATTTCGGGATTTTTATTCTCATCGCTGATTCCGCATCCGGGGCGGGAAGTGTTACGCTACGCCAAGTACGTTCACATCTGTTCGTCGTCTTGGTTTTACGCACTCGTCGCGATGCACGCCGGCTTTTATTGGGACAGTTTGCGTCACACAATGCGGCGTGTTTTGCCTCCGCTTGGCGGGAAATGGCACGCGGTGCTCGGCGCGATCAGTATGTACGGCTTGTATATCGCGGTCGCGCGTAATTTCTTTTTGAAAATGGCGTATCTGTACTTGAAACATCCGAAAGCGGAGCCGAGCGCGATTTTGTTTTTCATTGACTATTTCGCGATCTTTATTCTCTTCGCCTACTTCGGCTGGTGGCTGCTCCGCTTCATCAGCCGCCGACCGGCGCATGCCTGACACGCAAAAAAGACCTCTTGCGAGGTCTTTTTTTATTGCTGTTTCTTTTTCGCCGCTTTGTAACGAGCCTGCTGGCTCAAAATGCGTTTGCGAATGCGGATGGCATGCGGAGTCACTTCGACCGTTTCGTCGTCGTTGATCCATTCCAGCGCTTCTTCCAACGTAAATTGACGCGGCGGAGTCAAACGAATCGCATCATCGGAACCCGACGCGCGCATATTGGATACGTGCTTTTTCTTGCACGGGTTAACGTCCATATCGGTATCGCGAGCGTTTTCACCGACCACTTGACCTTCGTATACGGATTCGTTCGGTCCGAGGAAGAGCGTGCCGCGTTCCTCGATATTGCCCAAACCGTACGCGGTGGTTTCCCCCGGTTCGACGGCGACCAACGCGCCGCGCGTCCGCATCGGAATCTGCCCTTTGAAAGGAGCGTACCCGTGGAAAACGTGGTACATGACGCCGTTGCCTTTCGTGCTGGTCAAAAATTCGTTGCGGAAACCGATCAAACCGCGCGCCGGAATGATAAATTCCATGCGCAGGTAACCCGACAGCTCATTCATGCTGATGAGTTCCGCTTTGCGCGGTCCGAGACTTTCCATGACGGTGCCCATGAATTCCTGCGGCACGTCGACATTCAAGCGTTCCAACGGTTCGCATTTCTGACCGTTGATCATTTTCATGATGACCGTCGGTTTGCCGACCTGCAATTCGTAGCCTTCCCGGCGCATCATTTCGATTAAAATCGACAAGTGCAATTCGCCGCGGCCGGATACTTTGAACGCGTCGGCGGAGTCGGTTTCTTCCACTTTCATCGCGACGTTCGTCTGCACTTCTTTCATAAGGCGAGCACGTAAATGACGGCTGGTGACGTAGTCACCATCCTGTCCCGCGAACGGGCTGTCGTTGACGGAAAACACCATCGACAATGTCGGTTCATCGATATTGATCGAGGGCAATGCTTCCGGGTGTTCCGGATCGGTGATGGTCTCGCCGATGTTGATGTCTTTGAAACCGGTGATCGCGACGATATCGCCCATCTTCGCGTCATTCGTTTCCACGCGCGCCAAACCGTTGTACGTGTACAGACGGCCGATTTTATCCTGGCGCACCTGATCGCCGTTCATGATCGCGACCGGCTGACCGTAACGGACGAAACCGCGCACGATACGACCGATGGCGATTTTGCCGACGTAATCATCGTAATCCAGCGTCGTGACCATGATCTGCAGCGGCGCTTCCATGTCGCCTTCCGGCGCCGGAATGTAATCCAAAAGCGTTTGAAAAAGCGGCTCGACACTGTCGCTGCTGTCGTCCATCGACAACTTGGCAATCCCCGCGCGAGCGGACGCGTAAATGACCGGGAAGTCGAGCTGTTCGTCGCTCGCCTCCAGTTCAATGAAGAGGTCGATGATTTCCCCTTCGACTTCCTCGACGCGTTGATCCGGACGGTCAATCTTGTTGATGACGACGATCGGCTTCAAATTCTGCTCCAAGGCTTTGCGCAGCACGTACTTCGTCTGCGGCATCGGCCCTTCAAAAGCGTCGACCAGTAAAACTACGCCGTCGACCATGTTCAAAATACGTTCGACTTCACCGCCGAAATCGGCGTGGCCGGGTGTGTCGACAATATTGATTTTCGTGCCGTTGTACATGACGGCGGTATTTTTGGACAAAATGGTGATCCCGCGTTCGCGTTCAAGATCATTCGAGTCCATAACGCGTTCGGCAACGCGTTCATTCTCACGGAAAACGTGGCTTTGACGCAGCATCGCGTCGACCAGTGTAGTTTTGCCGTGGTCAACGTGAGCGATGATCGCGACATTACGTATATCTTGCCGTTGCATAAATGTTCCTCCTGATGGTTAATAACTTTAATATTATATCACACATCGGAAAAAACGCGTAATCGTTTCGTCAAATCTTTGTTATTCGTGAAAACAAAAAAAGACCTTGCGGTCTTTTTATTTGCTTTCAGCGTTTTCCGCCCGCGCAATCGCAACGCCCGCGCTGACGCCGAGCCGATTCGCGCCCGCGTCAAGCATCGCGCGCGCCGTCGCAAGATCGCGAATACCGCCGGCGGCTTTGACGCCGAAATGAGGTCCTACGGTATCGCGCATCAGTTTCACGTTCGCTACGGTGGCGCCTGCACCGGCAAAGCCGGTCGACGTTTTCACAAAGTCCGCGCCGACTTCTTGGGCCAGCTTGCAGGCATTCACAATTTCCGTCGGCGTCAGCAACGCCGTTTCCAAAATTACTTTGAGTGTAACATCGCCGATCGCCGCGCGCACCCGGCGAATTTCTTTCGCCACCATATCCCACGCGCCGTCTTTCACCGCGCCGATATTTTGCACCATGTCGATTTCGGTCGCGCCCTGCGCCAGCGCCCAGCTCGCTTCCGCCGCTTTCGCGGGACCGCCGTTCGCGCCGTGCGGAAAACCGACGACCGTCGTCACGCCGACGCCGCTTCCGGCAAGCGCCTGCGCCGCCTGTTGCACACGATACGGCGCGACGCAAACAGTGGCGAAATGATACGCCTTGGCTTCTTCACAAAGTGTTTCGATAGCGCGAGCGCTCGCGTCGGGCGCCAGCAGCGTGTGATCAATACAACTTGCAATCATGCCTTGTCCTCCTTTGCCCGTTGCGCCTGTTCATCGCGCCACAGTTCATGCGGATCTCCATAAATACGTTTCGTCCATTTCCAGCGATTGTGGATCCAAAACCAGTCTGCCGGACGCTCGCTCACGCGCTCTGCCAAAATCGCATTCAAGGTATCGGTCATTTCCCGTACCGCGACCGCTTTTTTTAAATCCTGACGCGTCCAGAGCGCTTTTTGCACGACCACATCAAATCCTTCGTCGCGCGTATAGATATGCACAGGCACGATCGGCACTTTGCGCGCATAGGAAAAAACGGCCGGTCCGGTAACGGAAAGCGCCAGTGTGCGAAACAGTTGCGCCAGCACTCCTTTGCCGCCGCCATCCTGATCGTACAAAAGACAAATCCATTTGCCGTCTTCCAGCAGCCGCAAAATTTCCCGCATGTTTTTCGGATATAGCACTTCTTCACCGAGCATCGCGCGCGATTCGCGAATGAATCGATCGAATCCTTCATTCGACTGTTTGAAACCGACGGCGACAATTTTGCCGGGATACTTGCTCGCCAGCGCGCCGCCCAGCATCTCCCAATTGTCCGTGTGCGAAGCCGCGATAATGCAGCCGCCGCCGCTTTGGTAAAGGGCGTCGAGTTCCTCCGTGCCGGTGAAATGCATCTGCTCTAAAATGCGGCCTTCGGTGTACAGCGGAAAGCGCAGCATATCGAGCGCGACCCGCCCCAAACGGACAGCGGATGTTTTCGCGATCGCCCGCGCCTGTTCCGGCGAATCAGCCAGCTCGGCCCGCAAAATATTTTCCACCGCGATATCTTTGCGTTTTCGCGGCAATATGCGCCAGAAAAATCGTCCCAGGCGGTCTCCCCAGCGACGAGCGGCGCCGGCCGGCAAACCGCATGCCCAACGGCGTCCTAATTGTAGCCAAAAATACATACCTTGCCTCCGCCAAAAAATGCCGTCTGTGACGGCATTTTTTATTTTTCTTCAGTTGTTTCCAACACTTTTTCCAAGCGTTTCACGCGTTTCAGCAGTTCGGGCAAATGATTGAGTGTTCCTTCAATCCGTCCCCACTGACGATGCGGACGGGCCGGAAAGCCCACATATGTGCCCGGCTCTTTGATGCTGCCGACAACGCCCGTCTTCCCGCCGCAGGTAACATGATCGGCAATCGTAAGATGCCCCGAAACGCCGGTCTGTCCCGCCAGAATGCAATGGTTACCGATTTCTGTCGAACCCGCCACGCCCACTTGGGCAATGATGAAACAGTCTTCTCCGATGCGGACATTGTGACCGAGATGCACAAGGTTGTCGATCTTCGTGCCGCGACCGATCGAAGTTTCACCGAATGTCGCGTTATCGATCGTCGTGCCGGCGCCAATTTCAACATCATCACCGATGACCACGCGACCGATCTGACGAATCCGCGTATGCTTACCGCCTTCGGTAGCAAACCCGAAGCCTTCACCGCCGATCACGGCGTTGGCGCGAATGATAACGCGATCGCCGACTTCGGTCCGATCATGCACCACCGCGCCGGAATGAATTTCCGTATCGCGACCGACGGTCACATCGCGTCCCAACACGACATGCGGATGTAAAATAGCGCCCGCTTTGACAACGGTACCCGCGCCGATCACCACATACGGTAAAATCGTCGCCTGCGGATCAATCTCCGCCGTTGCATCGACAACGGCCGTCGGATGGATACCGACCGGCGGCACGTACAAAGGTTTCAATACATCGACCAGTTCCGCAAACGCCCACTTCGGATTTTCCGTGACGATCACGGTCGTTGCCACCGTTTCTTCCGGCGCGCTTGTCATCAGTACCGCGCCCGCTTTCACCAGCGACAATTGCGCGGCGTATTCGTCGAGTAAAAAAGCAATATCGTTCGGGCCGGCCGTTTCCACGCCGGCAACGCCCGTGATTTCCTTATTACCGTCACCGTATACTGTACCGTTAACCCGTGCGGCCAGATCCGCTACTGTGTATACCATTACTTTTGCCCGCTTTTCTCTGCGGCGGCCGGTTGCGCCTCTTGATTCTGTTTTTTATTCGTATTGTCGTTGGCTTTGAGTTTCGCCAGCAATTCTTCCGTTACGTCCACACCTTGGTAATGAACGGCATTCTTATGCATAATAATGCCGAGCTTTTTCTCCTTGGCGATCAGCTGGGATTGACTTGTGATCAGCGCCTGGAATTGCTGCTGTTTGGCCATCTGAAATACTTGTAATTCACGTTTGGCCGCCTGCTCGGTCACGGCGAATTCTTCCGGCGAGGAAGTCGCCTGCGCCTGCTGCAGACGCGTTGCGATTTCCGCCTGCTTGGCCATGATTTCCTGGGTGATCTGCTGGGCCTGGCCGCTTTCCCGCGCGATGCGTTCAAAATCGACAACGCCGACTTTCTCATCATTGCCGCAGCCGCTCATCAGCATGACGCCGACCAGCATGCCGATCAGCGCGAAGGACCGCCACCATTTATTTACCACTGTTACTTACCTCCTTAGGATTCGTCCCCAATTTCTGCAGGATATCATTCGTGACGTCCTGCGCAGAAATATTGGCGCGATACTCGGCAAAAATCACTTCGAGATTTTTGGCCTCCGCTACCGCCTGCGCCTCGTGACGAATATCTTGGGTGATTGCCTCTTTAACTTGTGTCATTTCATTTTGTTTGGTCGCGAGTTTTTCGCGCCATTCGTGATTCCAACCGGCGCCGTCGGGCATCAGTTGCGCCGCCATCTCATCGTGGAGCTGTTGTTGCGTGGTCTCCCGTTTGGCGCTCAGTTCCGCCGTCACTTCGTCGCTGTATCGGGCCAGATCCGCCTGCGCTTTTGCTTTCAAGGCGGCAAGCTCTTTTTGCCCTTCTTCCGGCAGCGCTGCCGGCGTATCCGTCAAAGCGGCGCGCGCGGCGAGCAATTCCTGCAACCGCGCTTCCATGGCTTCGCGTTCGTCCGCGGGTAAATGGAGCGCTCTAAGTTTCAGCTGCAGATTGACGATTTCCAAATCCGCCTGTTGTAATGCTTCATCCACCGGTTGCGGCGCGCGCGCCATCCATTCACGATACAACGCTTCCAGCTTTTGGTTCCATGCGGTTTCACGCGCCGTCATTTTGGCCCGGTATTCCGTGTTGAGTCCCTTTTCGATGGCCCCGGAGGAAAGCTGCTCACGCAATGCCTCCTGCGCCTGCGCGGAACGGCGAATCAGTTGTTCGCGTTCGGCGTCATACGTGGCCACCAGGTTTTTGTACTCCTGTTCCAGACGAAAATAATCACTGTAGCGCGGGTGGGCGTGCACTAATTTTTCCATATCCGCCACACCGTACTGCGGCGCTTGCGGTGCCTGCTCCGTACGGGAACAGCCGCCGATGCCGCAGCCGCTCAGCAAAAGACACGCGGCCAGAAGTACACTCAGGGCTCCATGCGTTGACCTTTGCATAGATTACTTCTTGGTTTCTGCCGACTGCTCTTTACCCGCTTCTTTCGTCAGAGCATTATTGAGCGCCGTCTGCACTTCGCTAGTGATATCGACGCCGCCGTAAAGCACAGCCGCTTTGTCGACAACCAGCGATAAGCCTTTTTTATTCGCTACTTCTTTAACGGCATTATCAATTTTACCTTGAATGTTTTTGTGGATTTCAGCCTGTTTGGCGTTGAACTGTTTTTGCATTTCCTGGAAATATTGCTGCTTTTCCGCGTCCGACATATTCGCCGATTTCGCGTCAAACTCGCTTTGTAATTGCTGCGCCGCCGCCGCCATTTGCTGCTGGTATTCCACGCCTAAACTGGATGTATCTTTAATAATGTTGGCCTGATCGACCACGCCGATGGACGAGGTCGGTGCCGCCTGAGCAACATTCCCCATGCCCATCATGGCATACGCCGCGATACCGAGAACGAACACCGCCGCGACGACGAACGAAACCACTTTCACATTGTACTTATTACGCATTGCTCGCATCATAATCAATCGACTCCTTTAATTCCTCAGATATGTCCGATGACACGGACCCAATAATCGTCTTCATCGCGGATCAGCTCCACACCGAGATAATCCTGAAGACGATAGCCGACGGCAACGCTGTCCGCCGACGGCGACAAGTCATGGTCCCACCGGAGATACCAGCGCGGACTGAATTCCTGTCGCAAAAATGCCGTTTGCTGCGGTTCCGTCCATTCGTAACGGTAACCCAAGTAGGTTCCCGCACCAAAACGATGCATGTAACCGGTGGAAACGTCCCAACTCACATCATGCGGGAAAAAATCCACATCGACGAAGAAAGTATCGTGATCCGTCGCCCGTTTTCCGAGCGTGCCGCGGACCCGCGTGTTTTTTTCTTCCCGTCCCAAATCCAGAGCGACATTGGCGTCAATCAACCACGTATCCGTGGCCGCATGTAACGTATAGGTAAGTTCTTCGCCAATCGTAAGCACGCCTGTCAAATCTAAATCGTAACGACTGACAAAGGGATCTTCTTTGGCCGTCTCCAGCAAACGCGCTGCGATCTCTTCACGGTGACGTTCCAAAAAGGCCTGCGGCGCGCCGATGTATTCCGGCAAGACCTTCCGAACACGTTCCGCCGCGCCGTTGATGAAGATGCGCGGCACCGTTTCGGAAGCGGTGCGCACCTGATAGGTACGAACCGTCGGTCCTTGCGGTAAAAGGTAGATTTTAGCGCTCGTTGTCGCCGCCGGTATAATTTCAAGCTTGGCGTTAAATTCCGGCAAACGACGGGCAAATTCGTCTTTTACGAGCGTGTCTGAAATGCCCCCCACCCAATCCAACGCGCCGAGCGGTAAGCCGATCAAAAGCGCGTTGATTCTTTCATCGATCGCCGCCAGATCGCTTGCCATCAACGCATGCACCGTCGGCGATAAATTACCGTAGTCAACCGCCGTGTGCACCTCTTGCACGTGCTCACCGTAGGGTGTCAGAACGAGAACCAGTCGGGTCGCCGCGTCGGCGTGCACCTCGACATCGGTCACCACGTACCCTGAAATGACACGACCCGCGACATCCGCCAACACTTTGCCGTATTCGCCGGCATGCGCCGCCACCGTTTCCGATGGCTGACCGATCAAAACGCGTTCACCGATCACTTTGACACTGGCTTCAATACGATCGGCCACCGAAGGCGCTAATCGTCCCGTACCGGTTTGCACGCTGACATCCACCGTCTGAATCGGCGCCGCCTGAAGAGTCAGCGGCAGCGCGACCAAAGCCGCACTCAAGAGACCGGTAAGCCGCTTACTCATAGATTCCCTCATTTCTTATAAACAGTGAACAGGCGACAAGAATTTGTCGCCTGTCGCGGTTTAGAATTGGCCGCCGAAGCTGAAGTGGAATTTATTCTTGTCACCATGCGCATAGTCGAGTCGAATCGGTCCGATCGGAGTCTGTACCCGCAAGCCGACACCGGTCGACCAATGCACCTTATTGCTGTCATGGTACCAGGGAATACGCGACTCATCGATGCCCCACGCGTTACCGACATCGGTAAAGACGACGCCGTCCACTTTCTTGATGATCGGGAAGCGGTATTCCAAGGTAGCCGCATACATGTTGCTGCCTTTGAACTGGTCATCTTCAAAGCCGCGCAAGTTGTACGCGCCGCCCAAGCTGAAGAGTTCTGAATAACCGATTTCGCCGTTGGCGTAACCGCCCATGACGCGCAGCGCCAAGACGTGGTTATTTTTCAGTTTCTTATAAAAACGTCCTTCGGCGTTGACTTTATAGAAGTCGAAATCGCCGCCCAAGCCGTGGCCCGCCCATTGGCCGGTTACCGAGTAACGGTAGCCGCGGGTCGGGTTGAAGTAATTGTCGCGGTTATCAAACACATGAGTAACGGACAGGCTGTTCGTTCTACCGAAGTTTTTGCCGATGTAGTCCATGTCTTTGAAATTGTAGTAACCCTGCGGAGTGACAGTGGCCACCGCCGTGCGCAAGGCATCGCGCCATTTGTTGAGCGCTTCGATATCCGCGTTCTCGTCACCGGTCAGTTTCGGTGCTTCCGGAAGCGTTACACTGCCAAGCAGGGATGCCGCCGCGCCCGGTTCCAAAAGCGTCGGCTGCGGCGCATTCAACGCAAAGTTAACGACCGGAATCGGTTTGCCGTTGGCATCCAGCTTCAACTTGCCGTCTTCCGTGCGCTCCATGCCGACCAGCGGAATGACCGCGTTTTCGCCGTAGTTGAAACCGCCTTTATATTCATCATATTTATCGTCGCGGCTTTCCCATGTGATCGAAGTCGTGCGATATTCGCCATGCGCGCGTCCCAGGGTCAGGTTGTAACCTTTGCGACGCTTGTCATAAGTGGCGACAGTGCTGCCGTCTTCGTTGTAATCATCATATTCCACCACGCGGTTGTAGAACGAGAAACCGAGCGACGTACCTTTATCGTCAAGCCACGGACGCGTGTACGAAATCTGGTAGTTCTTATCGCTGCCCTTGCCGCCGAATTCCCAGTGGACATTGATCTTGTCGCCCGTGCCGCGGAAGTTGTTTTCACCGAATTCCACGATCCCGACAAAGCCGTCCGACTTTGAGTAGCCGGCGCCCAAGGTAACAACGCCCGTTTTTTGTTCGAGCACGTCGATTTCCACAACGACCTGATGATCGACTTTGCCCGGCAGCAAACGCACGTTGACGTCTTCAAAGTAACCCAGGTTGTAAAGACGTTCCAAGCTGCGTTGCGCCAGATATTTATTGAAAGGATCCCCTTCTTTGAAGCGCAGTTCGCGAGTGATGACATAATCTTTAGTCTTTTTATTGCCTTTGATGACAATATCTTCGACAATGCCTTCATCGACTTTGACCGTCAGCGTCCCGTCCGGCGCGACCTGCACGTCGGAAACAGAGGCCAAAATGTAACCCTGCTTCACGTAGAGATCTTCAATCGCGCGAACTTTTTCGCCCACTTCCACCGTATTCAAAACGCTGCCTTGCGGAATGGCCAACATCTGCGCAAGGTACTCGGCATCAAACGCCGACACGCCTTCCACGCGAACCTGATTGACCACCGGGTTCGTCGCGACCTGATACGTCAACTGCACGCCTTCCGGCACGGCGGTGAAAACCGGCGCGATTTGCGCAAAGATGCCGCTGTCGCCGATGGCTTTGATGTCGGCCGCGATCGCTTCCGACGATACTTTGTCGCCGACTTTGGTCGTCAAACGCGGCAGTATCTGCCGTGCGACTCCGTCAGGAACGCCCGCCAACGCTACTTTTGTAACCGTTTTGCCGACCTGCGCATCGATCGCCGCCTGATCCGCCTTGGCTACATACAGCGCCTGCACGTTGCTCGTCTGGGTCGTCTGGCCGACGGTCAGCGCCGGATTGTCGATTAATCCCTGCGTCGCAAGCGAGTCTTTTGCGCCCGGTGTCACCGTCGTTGAGATAGCCGCTTCATTATACGGCATATGCTGTTCGGAAACCGTTGTCGGCGCATCCGCCGCGAACCCCTGAGTAACCCCCAGCGTTGCCAGCGTGACTGCAGCGACAAGCCATTGCCGCGCCTGTTTGCTATGTTTCATATAGTCATATCCTCCTAATTGCAAATGGTGTTCATTCATTCGAATGATAGGTTTAGTTTACTTGATAATTACGGTGTACGCAATACCTTCGCCGCATCACTGACCACCGACTGCATTTCGTCCGGAGCAAGTGTCACTGTCGACTTTGCCGGTGCTGTTTTGACCGGTGGCGGCACCGCATGCGCTACCGGCTCACGCGTCTCCGGTACCGCTGCGCTCACCGCCGACGCTTGCTGCGATGCTTGCGATACGGTCGGTTGCGGCCATGTCGCCGAGGGTTCCAAAGGAACCGTTTTCACCACCGTTGCGGGAGCCGTAACCGGCGCGGGAGCGTCATCATCCTTTTGCCACCACCAGCCGAAACCGCTCACCATAACGAGCGCTGTCACCAACGCGAGAGCGCGTTGCCAATGTTGCCACTGTCGGGACATGCCGCGGTCTTCCCGAAGTTTTTGCATTTCGGCTTGGGCTAAAAGCAAGTTCAATTCACCTTTCAGAGGCGTTTCGTCATGAAATGAATGCTCCGCCTGTTCCAACCAGCGACGCGCCGTTTCAACGCGACAGACAAGCTCATCTCGGGAAAGACTCATGCGTGTGCTCCTTTCTTGTAAAATCTCCTAATCAATTTAAAGTCGGCTTTTGGGATTTTCTTTGCAACCGCATTCAGCATTCTTTTTCTGCATAATACTCGTGTTTTTGAGCGAATTCTCGCAAATTATAACCAATGTATCTTCGTTTACTCGCGTCGCTCATGCATCAAGCGCGACAACATGCCGCGCAAACGGCGTATACCGGTTTTTTGCAATTTATAAATGTAAGTTTTAGAAACTTGTAATTCGAGCGCCAGCTCTTTCGGCTCACGATTTTGTATGTAAATGCCGTCCACCACCTGCTGTTCTTTCGGCGGCAAACGATGCACGGCGTTACGCACCGCTTCCCACAAAAACGTCCGATCGGCCGCCTCAAACGCATCCGTCGCCTCCGTCACGAGACTGTTGAATTGCGCGCGACTTTCGGCCCAGGCGCTGTCTTCCACCGGGATATCGGTTCCGTTTTTATAAATGTAATCGAGCATGCGCCCGCGAATGCGGTGCCGCGCAAAGAGTGAAAACGCGACCGAACGCGCCGGTTCATACCGTTCCGCCGCTTCCATCAAGCCGACGGTACCCTCCTGCAAAAGATCCAGCAAGGTCGCTTCCTGCAGCTGCCAACGCATCGCTTCTTTGACGACCAGGGGCTGGTAATGCTCGATCAGCGTCTGGCGGGCGCCGCGATCCTGTTTTTCTTTATAGGCGCGCCACAAAGAAGCTTCCGTTTCGGGATCCAATAATTCAATTTTGGCAAGTTCCTGAAAATATTCTTTTAACATGGCGCTCCTTTAGAATCGATACTGCCAATTACCGCCGATATAGTAGTTGTCTTCATTATTCACCCACGCTTCCGCTTGGAAACTCCGGTTAATGTCGTAACGGAAACCGGCGCTTTGCTGTTCATTGTTGACGCCGGTTGTCAGCACCAGCATGAAATCGTCGAACAGATATTTGCCGATTTGCAAGTTGTAAAAGCCTTGGTTGGCGACTGTGGATGTTTCAAAGGGGTCGACCGAACCGGTCGTGACCTGGATCATGTCGAGGCCCAACACATCCTGCAGGCGATTTTCAAGCGTGCCGAAAACCAATGTCTGCGCCGCTGACGCCAAGGCTGCGTTGGCGTCAGCCCGGCCGAGATCGTTGATATCGCCCCGCGTGTGCAAGGTAAGCATCATGACGATTTCTTCCTGGCTTAACGCCGGTTCCGAAGTAAGTTTCAGATCGATCTCCGTCGGTAAGCCGTCCGCCTGCATATGAATACGGTAACGATTAAATTTTGTCGTCGCGAGAACGTGCAGATTCGGCAGGAAGCTCTGCGTGCGATTGAAATCGGCCACGCCTTCCTCGACCTTGAATTTATTGCTCAGGTACCGCAAGTACCCGTTTTTCACGACTACTTTGCCGTCAACATCCGGAGCCGCGGTCGTGCCGCCGACGTGCAAATCGCCGGCCAATGTCAAATCATAGAGATAGCTGTTGTAAAGACGTGTCTTTTCGCCGATGCTGACGTTCACATCAAATCCCATCAACAGCGGCGAGCCGTTATCCGTAAATGTCAGCGGAACATCGAAGCGGGATTTTTCCACCAGAACCTCGCCGGTAAGATACGGCATGCCCGCCTGTTGCGTAAGTTGTAAATGCGCCGTCAAAGGACCGGAGTAGTACGAGCTCTGCGGATTGATCGCGTCAGCGTCAAGCGTTCCTTCATAGCGCGTATCGGTAAAGTCGGTCCAGCAAACTTCGCCTGCAGTGGCAAGATCGCCTCCGCCGATGGTCGTTTGTCCGCGCCAGGTAGCGGATTTACCGTTAAATCGCAATTCCGCGTGAATATGTTCCAGCGGACTTTTCATCGTTTCTATCGTCGCCGCACCGTCCGCGACAAAAATGCGTCCGTTGATGTGCGGATCCGCAAGCGTGCCGGTGACCGTTATGCCGCCTTTGGTTTCGCCTGTGGCGGAAAGAACCGCAGGCGATAACGCGCGCAGCAGTTCCAAATCCGCTTTATCCAAGCGGATTTCCAAGTTCATTGATTCATTCGATTGCGTCGCCCGTCCCGCTTTCGTCAACGCGGCGACCGGAACTTGACCGTACATGCTTAATTGATACGGTTCTCGTTGCAGCAAGGTCTGGTTGACTTCGATGATTTGATCGCGCATATTCAACAAGCCGATGAAACGATCAAAGGTAACGCCTGCGAATGCGCCGTTTGAAAGCTCGAACGACATATCCATCACCGGTGTTTTCGTCGGTCCGGTAAAGACCGCGCTCACATTCAAATTCCCCGTGAGATCAAGCGGTTGTCCCGCCAGCGCCGTGACATAGGTGACATCGACATCTTTCGCCGCCAGCTGCATATCGATTTCACCGTCGAGATCGGCCGTGCCGGCGGCGGCGAGCACGCCCGCACCGATCGGCATATGCAATTTGCGAACGGTCGCCACGCGATTGGCGTAATCCGCGTCGATTTCCGTCGTGCCGAAAGGTTTGCCGTCAATGCTGCCGTTTTCCAGTTTGCCGTTGATGCGCAAACTCGGGTTGGCGGCCGTGCCGTTGAGTTCGACATGCCCCGTCACCTGACCGGCCAAGTTCTCGTAGGGGATATTCGCCAGACGCAAAAGACGCGAAACATCCGCTCCCTCCACGTCGCCGGCCCCGCGGAACACACCGCCGTCCAAGCGATACGTTCCGTTCAAACGATAGACGCCGTCGCGCTGCGTCAGCGTCGTATCGGTCAAAGCCGCTACGCCTTCGGCGTAAGCTAAATGACCGCGCAAACCGTCGATCGGTTCGCCGTTGGCATATAAATTATGACCCCAAAAATCGGCTTCCAAGCGCGGATCGGCCGGCGTGCCGCGCAGTGTTCCCTCGGCAGATACAGTGCCCGCCAGTCGGTACGTATTTTTTTCGCGCAATACGCGATCAATATCGATTTCACTTGCCTTCAGCTGAACATTCAACGCGTTCGGCGCGATCGTTCCTGACGCGTACAAAGTACCGTTGTACATCGAGGCCAGCGCCTCATCCAAATATAAAATATCGCCGTTGTAACGATAACGGGCGACTACGTCTTGGTAGAGTTCGCCCATCACCGAACCGTCCCAAAGATGCAGTTCACCGCTCGCTTCCGGCTGATCGAGCGTACCGCGAACGGTCAGCGAATTGGTGGCCCAACCGGTGGCGTCCAACGGCAAGTCGGCGGCCCGCAGTAACGATTCCAGGCGAATGTTGTCGCTTTGGACTGTAAGATCCAGAGTTTTCGCTCCGGTCAGCTGCGCGCTGCCGGAAACGACATGGCCGCCTTCGGCATCCTGCCAGACAAGACGATCTGTGGTAAACGTATCGTCGACATACGCCACATCGCCGTGAATCGACGTATATGCGAGACCGTGAACGGCGCCGTCACGCGCGCTCACCGTGCCGACGAATTGCGGCGCCGCGACGCTGCCGGTAAGTTGTCCTGTGAGATCCGCCGCGCCCGACATAGTGACACCGGCCAAACCGGAAAGATACGAAAGCGGTAATTGATGCGCGGCTACTTGAATGCCCTGCGGCGTATCCATGCTGCCGAACGCCGTAAATGTGCCGTCACCCATAGTGCCGTTCAAGTAATGTAACGCAAGCGCGCCCGCTTCATAGCGCAACGACGCGCGCAGCGAATCGGTCATGATACCCGCGCCGCTGACGCCAGTTCCGGAGCCGGTAAACGTCGCCAACGCCATTTCCCCGTTATGAAATTCGACCGCGCCGCGGCCGTTTACCGTACCGGCGTACGCGCCGTCCGTTTCCGGAAGCTGCGCCAAATCAATATTGTCCGCCGCGTATTCACCGGCTCCGGTATTTGTTACAACATTATAATAACCGCTGCCGCGGACTCGTCCCTCACCGATTCCCGCCACTATTTCCGGCAGGTTCACGACGTCCCCGCGATAGACAAACTTGGTAAAAACATTTTCAAGTGGCGTCGCGCCGTAGCTGCCCTGTTGCAGCATCGCGACGCCTTCCGCCGTCGGCGCCGCCACCGTGCCGCCCACATGCATGTTGGCCGCGACCGGTCCGTAGAGAGGCACATCGGCAAGCGCCGCCACTTCCGCGCCCGTCGTCGCCAAATGCAGATCCAGCGCCGGATCGTTATTAAGTAATATCATACCGTTAGCCGTCAGCGGTTGTCCGTTCACTTGCGCCTGCGCATCGGCAAAGGACAGGCGATGCGTCGCCAGACGCACAACGGCCTTGGCGTCGGTGACGTTATACCGGTCGTATTGCAACGCGCCGTCGCGCAATTCCGTAGTGCCGTCATAACGCAAACCGGTAGAATCGGCGCTGACGTTCAAATCCGTGTTATGAATCTCACCCGCCCGCAACGCGATGTCCAGCGCCGCGTCGCGCAGCACGTAATTCGCGAGCGTGATCGGCAAACGTTTCGCCGTCACGTGCGCGTTAAAATCATCTGCCGAAGTATAGTTGCCGGTCAGCGTGACAGGTTCGTTATTATATAAAAATTTCGCTCTGCCGGTGACGGTCGGATAATCATTTAAATCCATCCCGCACGTAACATCGGTCAGATGGATGGTGGGATCCTGTAAAAATTCCAAATGCGCCAAACCGCGATTGACCATGATTTTGGCACGCAAAGAGAACTCCGTCTGCGTTTCCTGCGGACGGATCAAATGGGAAACATTCCAGGAACGGTCCGGTTCTTCCCGCAACCAAACCTCCGGTTGTTCGAGCGTAATGCCGTCGAGGACGCCCAAAGCGGCGCGCTTGCCCATCGCGTATTCGAGCGCCCGCCACAGATTCCAGCTGACTTCGATATCCGGAATACGCGCTACCGTGAGCCCCTTGGCATCGGTTACCGTCGCATTTTTCACATGCGCGTTCCAAGCCCAATCTATATCCAGTTTATCGTAACGGACTGTGCCGTTGACGGTCGTCGCCAAGGCCTCGTCCACAAGTGCCGGCGCCTGCTCGAGCACGGTCGGTTTCACATAGAACTCGAACGCGCCCGCACCGATGGCGAGTACCGTGGCTCCCGTCAAAAGCCAACGTCGCACGGACATGCCCCCTCGCTAGTGTCCATGTATTGTTTGACAAAAATTATTGTTCCGCCTGTCGTTTGTGCGTCGCCAGGATGGCTTCATCATTGCTCAGCGTAATCGGTTCGATCGGCGCGATTACCTTGCCGCTTTCATCGTAACGCACGACAGCCGGTACGCCCATCGCCTGTTCCAAGCGGGCGAGACCCGTGTTGTAATCGTACAACGCGGTGATGTAATTCGTGCGCGCCTGATCCAACGCGAGCTGCGCATCCAGGACATCCAAGTTGATGCCGACGCCGGCGCGGTAACGAATGCGTGCGATCTTGTACGCTTCCTGCGCCTGCTCTACCGCCTGCGCGGTGGATTGAATCCGTTCTTCCGCGCTGCCGATATTCAAGTAGGCCTGAGTCACATCCAGTTCGATTTGACCGCGCGCCTGCAAGTAGGTTTCTTCCGCCGCGGCGAGGTCCGCTTTAGCACCTTTTACTTTTCCCGTAGTGGCGCCGCCGTCATAGAGCGGCCAACTCACACCGCCGGCGACTTTCCAGTCTTCATTTTCAAAGCCCGGAAAATCTTTGTCCTGCCAGCTCATATTCGCCGTCAGCGCGACGGTCGGTTTATTGCCGGCCTTCGCCACATTTAATTTTTCTTCACTGGCTTTGACATTCAGTGCCGCCTGCTGTAATTCCCAACGATGCGCCAACGCATAGTCGATGGCCTGCGCGCGTTGGATCGTAATCGCGCGATGCGGCAGCTCATTGGTATCCGGTACGACTGTCGTAACCGTCGGCAGGCGCAACAGATTGCTCATGTTGGCGCGCGCGAGTTGCACGGCGTTTTGCGCTTTTATTTGTTTTTCTCGCGCATCCGCTAAAGCGACTTCGGACGAAAGCACGTCGATCCGCGCCACCACGCCCGCATTATAAATCTGCGTCACGTTTTTGACGTGTTCCGTCAGATTTTTCACGGCGGTGTCGGCGATGTCGGCAAAATGTTGCGCTTCCATCAACTGGTAGTAGCCTTGCGTGACTTTATATTTCAAATCCGCTTCTTCTTTATAGATGCCCCACTCCGCCGCGTCACGACCGTAACGAGCCGCCGCTACCGCGCTTTCGACACGACCGCCCGTCCAAATCGGCCAAGTGACCGAAAGCGTATTTTGAAAACCGTGATCCTGCGCAAAAGTCATCGGTACCGTTTGCGTTGTGAGAGCTTTATACAAGTCGGTTTTTTTCAGATCTTCAAGCGTCAAATTCGCTCCCGGGTTCACCAGCTGCAACGCGTTCAACGCGGCCTGCGCGGTCGCGTCGACTTTAGCGGCATGCTCCGGTCCGAGCGGATGCGGCACGGCGACCGTCTGGCTTTTTTCTTTAAACTTCGACGCGCCGAACTGGAAGTCAAAACTCGGATTCTTTTTCGCCGCTATTTCACTGACGGCCGCATTGGCCGCCTGCCATTTCGCTTCCGCGATATGCACGGCATAATGATTGACCACGGCGATCTGTACCGCTTCCGATAAAGACAGTTCCAGCGTCTGCGGCGCCAGCTCTTCGTTCGGATCGACAAGCGTCGGGACGCTTTCCCGTTGCAGCGCGTCCGCCGTGTTGACGATCTTCTTCGTCGCTGAAAGCGGATTATCAGTCGCGAATACCGATCCTTGTCCGACTAAAGCGACAGCCGCGAGTACCGCGGCAATTTTTACATAGTTCATGTTGATCTCCTCTTAACTCTCTACACTTTTAAAAAGTATGGTTGACACCGAAATAGTAACCGCCGTTAGGCGCGCTTTCCGGGAAAATCGACTGGGCGACTGCCGACCAGTCCTCCGCTACCGGCCAACGCGCGCGCAACCGGTATTCGGAATCCTCTAAATTATACGCATCAACCGTGAGCAGGCCTTTGCCGATCTCATAATCAGCCCCCGCTCCGATCTCGCCGCGAATTAAACCGGCCCGTACCGACCAGCGGCCGTTATGTTTACCGTATTGCAAGCTGGCCAGCGTACCTTTACCGATATCTTCCGCGCCGATCAGGCCGAACGCATTTTCGTTACCGATGCGCCAATTGGCGTTCAGTGTGGTTTTATGCTTATCCGTATTATATAACATCTCGACTTCGCCGGGCATGGCGAGTGACGACCGTTTGAGTCCGCCGATGCGACTGGAAATCCGTCGCGCGTTTTCGCTCGTCACGCGAAAGTTTTCTGCGGTCGCCCGCAAATCGGCGGTTAATTTACCGTCGGCATCCAACCGCGCGAGCAACAAATTCACATCGTCCGTCATCTGTTGCAGCGAGGATGTCAGTACGATCATCCGCGCCGACATGTCGTTGGCGTTGGCCACCGTGGCGCGCAGCTGTTCCTGCATGACGGGATCCCCGATCACTTTGTTAACGCTGTCCATTGCTTCCTGCGTCTTGGCCAGCAGGCGATTGGTTTCCCGCATGATCGCATCAATGCCGCCGGGCATGCCGCCCGTGATCGTGTCCCCCGGTTGCAGCGCGCCGTTTTTCAAATCGCCGGGCGTAATACGAATAAATTTTTCGCCCATCACGCCATCCGCTTCGACCGCGAAATAAGAATCTCTCGGAATCGAAATGCCTTCGTAAATGCGCAGCCGCACTTTCGCGCCATGCGGCAGTGACGACACCTCTTCGACTTTCCCGACTTCCACGCCGGAATAGCGCACCTGATTACCTTGCGCCAAACCGTTCACTTCCGGAAAAATGCCGTAGATGTCGTAGCCCTTTTTACCGAAAAACACAAAGTTCGAAAGTTGTGCCAAGACGATCGCCGTCGCGATCAGACCCGCTAAGGTAAACGCTCCGACCTTGGCCTCCGTTGACCACTTCATGGGCGCCGCTCCTCCTCATCCAATTCGCTCTTGCCCTGTAAAAAATTCTGTACGAGCGGATTGTCCGATTGCCAAAATGTATCGGCCGGCGCATCCGCGATAAAACGCCCCTGATGTAAAAACGCGAGTCGATCGGCGACGGTTCGCGCCGAATCGAGCTCGTGCGTAACGACCACGCCGCTCGTGCCATATTGCCGCTGCGCGCGGCGGATCAGGCGATCGACGGTCGCCGCGCTGATCGGATCAAGCCCCGCCGTCGGTTCGTCATATAAAACGACTTTCGGTTCAGTCGCCAGCGCGCGCGCCAACGCGACGCGTTTTTTCATGCCGCCGGACAACTGCTGCGGCAACGCATCTTGCCAGTCCGCGAGCCCCACCAGTTGCAAACGTTCGCGCACATGCGCTGCGATTTCATCTTTGCTCAATTCATTTTGCCGCACCAGACCGAAGGCGACATTTTCACCGACGGTCATGGAATCAAACAACGCGGAATATTGGAATACATAGCCCATGTGACGGCGCACTTCATTCCATTGCCGTTCGCTGTAATCCGTCACATCGACCCCGTCGATCAAAACGCGTCCCGAAGTCGGTTTGATCAAACCGATGAGGACGCGGAGAATCGTCGATTTGCCCGAGCCGGATGCGCCCAAAATAACGAGCGTTTCTCCCGCCGCCACGGTCAGATCCACGCCGCGCAGGATTTCGCGTTCGCCGAAGCGCACCGTCACGTCCTGTAATTCAATCATCTTCGCCTCTTAAAATAAAATACTCGACAACAAATAGTTGACGGCAAAAATCATCATAATGGAATACATTACGGTTTCGGTCGCCGCTTTACCGACGCCTTCCGCGCCGGCGGTCGCGAGCATGCCGCGGCTGCAGCCGACGATCGCGACAATCATCCCGAAGACGACCGCTTTAATCATGCCGAGGTAGACATCGCTCGGCGTGACAAACATCTCAATCGAACGCCAAAACGTGTAAGCGGAAATACCGTTATTCAATGTACAGACCAAAACGCCGCCGAAGGTGCCGATGATCAGTCCCAAGACATTTAAAAGCGGCAGCATGATCATGCACGCCGCCATGCGCGGCACCACGAGGTAGCTGATCGGATCGGTCGCCAGCACGCGCAAAGCGTCGATTTGCTCGGTGACTTTCATCGTGCCGATCTCGGCCGTGATCGCCGCGCCGCCGCGGCCCGCTAAGACGACGCCGCATAATACCGGCCCCAATTCTCGGCCCATCCCGAGCGAGACGATCGCGCCGATGGAAAATTGCGCGCCGAAACGCGACAGCTCGGTGGCGATCTGCAAGGTCAGCACCATGCCGGTGAACAACAGCGTCAGCGCGACAATCGGAAACGAGCCGACGCCCAGCAGCGCCATCTGTTTAACGGTCTGGCGCATATTGAGCGAAGTAATGCGCTGCCACGCCGCGATCAACAATTGAACGGCGGCGCCGATCTGCGCCAAAACATATATCGTTGAACGTCCGAGCGAGGTCAGAATTTCGTTCACAACGCGCTTCCTCCTAAATACACTATTATGATTTATTTTAGCACATTTAACGCCCCGACGTCCCCGTATAAAGCGCACTTTTCATTTTTCAGACAGGCGCGCCAGCCGTTTTTTCGAAATTTTAAAAGCAGCTGCGTAATAACAGCTGCTTTTGTATTATTTTGTCCCCGTTTCAGGAGATTAACGAAATGCCGCAATGAGGTCGGTAAACGTTTTTTCATTAATCGTTTCGACCTTGGCGGCTAACGGCTCTTCCGCAAGATCAATCAAATCTTCATAACTCGGACGATCTTTTTCTTCGTAGAGCACGCCGGTAATCAAACCTTCCCGTTCATTCAACAGCGTCAACGCGCGCGCTTTGTCAGCGGGATCGTAATCGGCCACATCGCTCACATCGGTGAGATGTTCTTTGAACCATTCATACGTATTGTATTTATTGTACGTAACGCAAGGCGTAAAGACATTGATGAAAGAGAAGCCGTGGTAATCCATGCCGCGCATGATGATATCCACGAGACCGCGCCGGTCCAGCGCGTATCCCTGCGCCACAAATCCCGCGCCGGCGGCGAGCGCCATCGACGATACCGCCAGCGGCGTTTCCACATTGCCGTGCGGCGTCGTCTTGGTCACGAAGCCGAGCGAACTGCGCGGACTGGTCTGGCCTTTGGTAAGACCGTAGACATGGTTATCGAAAACGATGTAGGTAATATTCAAATTACGCTTAATCGCATGGATGGTGTGTCCCATGCCGATCGCGTACGCGTCGCCGTCGCCCGAGCAGACCACCACTTCCAAGTCGCGGTTCGCCAATTTCACGCCCTGCGCGAACGGCAATGCGCGACCATGCGTCGTATGCGCGCCGTAGCAGTACAGGTAACCGCCGATGCGGCTCGAACAACCGATGCCGGAAATCAGCATTAATTTTTTAAAAGGAATATTTCGTTTCGAAGCGGCTTCCTGAATCGCCATCTGAATGCCGAAGTCGCCGCAGCCGGGGCACCAGTTCGGCTGAATCGCGTTTTTATACTCCCGTGCGTTCGCCATCAGAGCACCTCCTTGACGCGGGCTACAATCTGACTCGGCGTCAGTGTCAGTCCGTCATAACGTTTTAACATGGAAAACGGCGCCAATTCGGGCAAATGCATCGTCAGAAGCTTAGTAAGTTGCCCCGTCGCGTTTTGTTCGAGTACGAGCACTTTTTTCGCCTTTTCGACATACGGGCGCAAGGCTTCGGTCGGGAACGGCTCCAGGAGTCGCAAACCGATGCGATTGACTTTAACGCCTTCCTTGCGTAAAGGCTCCGCCGCCTCCGCGGCCGCGCCGCAGGCGGAATTGATCGAAATCAGCAGCACGTCGGCCTCTTCCGTCGGCGCATCGACGGCGAGCGGCGCGAAATGATCGGCCACTGTCGTGAATTTACGCAAACGTTTATCCGTCTGTACGACGCGATTCGACGGCGCTTCCGCCGGCTTGCCGACCGTGTCGTGTTCCAAACCGGTGGACAGGAACATGCCGTTCGGCGTGCCCGGAATCGTTCGCGGCGAAATGCCCGATTCGGTATCGGCGAAACGCGCGAAATAATCCGGTCGAACCAGTTCCGGCAAATCCTTCGTCTGCAAATTACCGCGTTCAATTTTGACGCGGCTGAGATCGAGCGCCGGTACGCTCTGTTTATTTAAACCCTGCTGCAAATCGGCCAAAACAATGACCGGGCATTGGTATTGCTCCGCGAGATTGAATGCTTCCGCCGTCACGTAGAAGCATTCCTCGGTGGAGGTCGGCGCGACGACAATTTTGCCCACGTCGCCGTGCGCGCTGTAAATCGCCGCCATGATATCGCTTTGTTCGACCTTGGTCGCCATGCCCGTCGACGGGCCGGCTCGCATGACATCAATAATGACCATCGGAATCTCCGCAATCGTCGCCAGCGAAATCGATTCCGCCATCAGCGACAAACCCGGGCCCGATGTCGCGGTGAACGCGCGGACGCCGGCGAAGTTCGCGCCGATCGCCATCATGCAAGACGCCAGTTCGTCTTCCGTTTGCACAACGGCGCCGTGCACGCGGTCAATCGCCTGAATCATGTATTCCATAATTTCGGACGCCGGCGTAATCGGGTAGCTCGCCATGAAGCGGGCGCCCGCCGCGAGAGCGCCGAGTGCGATCGCTTCGTTCCCCATCAAAAACAGCAGGTCGGCATCCGGCGGTTCAGGCAAGGTTCCGGGCGCGGCAAAGTTATCTTTCTGCTCGTCGACCAGACGCGCCCCTTCGTTGAATGCGCGCACGTTGGCCGCGATCACTTCCTGCGTCTTTTTCGCGAAACGTTCCGAAATCGCCGCGATGAAACGTTCGCGCGGGAATCCCAAGTACGCGACCGACATGCCGAGCGCCACAATGTTTTTCATTTGCAGCGAGCCGCATTCTTTGGCGGTATCCGTGATCGGCAAAGCCAGGAGCGTGACACCCGCCGGCAAACGATCGCCTTTCGGCGCAAACTTCGTATCGGCGATCAACACGCCGCCCGAACGCAATTCGTGGCCGTGCTGATCAATCGTTTCCTGATCAAGCGCGATTAAGTTGTCCACGCCTTCGCCGATCGTCCCCAACCGGTGACTGGCGATCCGCAATGCGAAGGTCGTATGACCGCCCTTGATGCGAGACGCGAATAAACGCTGGGAAAACAGGGAGTAGCCGAGCGCGGCGAGCACTTTGGCGAGAATTTCACCGCCGGATTCAATTCCTTCGCCCTGCTGGCCGCCCATCTTCCAGACAAAATCTTCTCTTGTCTGCAAAGTAAAACCCTCCTCCACTGACTGCTATGCTTCAGTTATGTTGCAAGCGCGCCGGAACGACGACTTCCAACACGCCCGTCGCGTACGGAGCAATTTGCGCCGGGTTGAAAATCACCACGGCGTCGCCGTGATCATTCAAATAGTACGGCAAATCATTGTAGACGGCCGTCGCTTTGGCAAGTTCTTCCGGCCAGTATTCGATCGCCCGCGCCGTTAGCGCGCGTTGCACGTAAGCGCGTACTAACCGATTCGTCGCGGCATTGGAGCGCTCTCCTAAAAAGTCCGCTAATGTAACCGTTTGTCCGTTTTGTTTATCAAACACCCAAGCCCGCCATTGCGTGTCTGGATGCGCGCCGCCGTCAAACGAGGTGCCTTTCGCCACCACGGAAAGATAGCGGTCGCTCTGGTAAGTCACTTGCTGGCTGTACATCTGCCAGTGGTCCAATACGGGACCCGTCGCCGGCGCTTCTTTAGCCAGTAATTGCGCACCCGCATGCTGCGCGCGCGCCACATCTTTCGCAAGCATCGCATTGATCTTCGCTTCCACGCGCGGCCGCTCGGAAAGGCTTACACTGACCCCCGCCACATCATTGTAATCGTTGGCGCTCGCCGTGCCGAGCGCGAGCGTCATCATGACGCCTGCCAAAAGAAATATTTTTTTCATAAAGTTCTCCCACTTTCTCTCATTCTATTTATTAATGACCGCCGCCAACAGGCGGCGCACCTGTCCGATTCATTTGCGCAGCGACGATACGTCGATGCTGATCAGTCCCGAAGCGTACGGCGCGATTTCATACTGATTGAACAGCAACATCGCGTGTCCCGCCTGATCGATATAGTAATTGTATGGATCATCCGTCGCGAGCGCCGCCGGCAACTCGTCTTCAAAGTACGCTACATTGCGCGCGTCCAAATCGTTGCGGACTACATCTCCCAGCAGCGTCCGCAACTCCGCGCGGGAGCGGCCGAGATATTGTTCCAGCGTGACTTTCTCGCCCGTCTTCGTGGCGAACACGAGTCCGCGCGTTTCGGTGTAGCCGTGCGGACCGCCTTCGTACGTATATTCCTGCGTCAAAAAGGAAATATATTGCTCCCCGCAGTACGTCGCTTTTTGCGTGTAGTTATGTTCATACGGCCAGCTGCGTTCTGGCATGCTTTGCGCTTCGGCCTGAATTTTTTCGCCATTTTGGCGCGCTTCGCTCGTATAATGAGCCAATGCTTCATTAATGCGCGCGGAAGCGACCGGTTGACCGGATATTTTTACCTCGCCCTGACTCCATGTCGTCGTAGTCGTCGGCATCGCGCAGGCGCTGAGTGAAACCGCGGTCAGTAAACCGCAAAGTAAAGTTAATTTACGTAGATTTTTCATGGGATTCCTCCGTTCTTTTACAAAACCTTCTCTTATAAGTGTACGCTATTTGAAGCAGGTATGCCACCCTAAAGAAATGCTGTAAAAAAACTTTTCATGCGGGCTCTTCGTCAATACGTGCCTAAGCTCGTTACTTTTATTTTACAATGATTTATTTCTTTTTCCAAAGTGGAACAACGGCGGCCGTTCTGTCCAACAGTGCGCGAATGACAAGCGCAGAATACAGCGCCGCTTTTACCCCCGCCGCAGGCGCTGCCCCGACATGCGCACATGATGCCCGGCAGAAAATAAAAAACAGACCGCAAAGGTCTGTTTTTTATTCTATTTATAACTTTGTACATTGCCGCATCGGTTGGCATCTACATTTGCCATAACGGCACGGCAAGCGCCCTCGCTGCAGCGATCGCCTCCGGCGTGACGGCGTCGAAATACACATGCAAAAGGCAGAGTCCCTGCGCCGGCGCGGTCATGCCGAGAAGGCGACGATCCTTGCTCTCCCCGATCGCGACAAGATCGGCCGGCGTTTTGCGGCCGCGTCCGCAATCGACAAGCGCCCCGACAATATTGCGCACCATTTTGTACAGGAAACCGTCGCCCGTCACGTAAATTTTCAGCAGGTCGCCCGCTTCCTCGAGATGAATATCGTAAATCGTACGCACCGGATTGCTCGGCACGGAATTATTGCCGCGATACGCCGTAAAATCATGCGTGCCGCATACTACTTGCGCCGCCGCGCGCATGGTCGCCACGTCAAGCGCGTACCCGAGCCGCCAGACGTAGCGATAACGAAACGGATCATCATCGCGGCCGCGTAAAATCTGGTAAAGATAGGTCTTGCCCGTATTTTGCCGACGCACGCTGTAATCTTCCGGCACTTCACGGCTTTTTCGCACGCGCACGGCCGGCGGTAAAAGCGCGTTCATCGCGGACGCGAACCGTTCGCCGGGAATCGTGCCGGTCGTATAAAACGTGCATTCCTGCGCCCACGCGTGCACGCCCGAATCGGTACGCGCCACGAAGTACAGCGTCGTTTTCTGTCCCAAGATGCGTTGCAGCACGTCTTCGATCACTTCCTGCACCGCCATGCCGTTCAGCTGTCGTTGAAAACCGACGAAGGGACTGCCGTCATACGCGACGGTGATGTGGATATTTCTCAGTGCAGCCATCGCAAAACCGCAAGCGCAAAAACGACCGCGACCGTAGCCGCAAACGCAACTATGTCCAGCTTTTCGTAATGTAATTCATGCAACCGCGTCCGATTTTCACCGCCGCGATAGCAGCGCGCTTCCATCGCGGTCGCGAGTTCATCCGCGCGCCGAAACGCACTCACAAACAGCGGCACCATCAGCGGCACCAACGCTTTGCCGCGGCGAATCAGGTTGCCGGATTCAAAATCGGCCCCGCGCGCTTTTTGCGCTTTCATGATGCGTTCGGTTTCCTGCAGCAATGTCGGGATAAACCGCAACGCGATCGTCATCATCATCGCCAATTCATGCGCCGGCACGCCGATGCCGCGGAACGGATTCAACAGCTGCTCAATGCCGTCGGTCAAAACGATCGGACTTGTGGTGTACGTGAGCAGCGCGGAAAAACTGATTAAATAGACCAGCCGCATCGTCATCATCGTGCCTTGCCGCAAGCCATCTTCCGTCACATGCAACCAACCCCATTGCCAAACGAGCGTGCCCGGAGTGGTGAAGACATGGATCACCATCGTGAAAACGATAATAATCCAAAGCGGTTTGACCGCCTTCCACACGAGGGATAACGGCAAATTCGAAAGCGCGATGCCCAGCAGTACAAATGCCGTCACCACGCCGTACGCGACCCAGGTATCGGCGAGAAAAATCCCGACGATGAAAATCATCGTGCAGAGAATCTTCGTGCGCGGATCGAGACTGTGCATGAATGATGTTGTCGGATAGTATTGTCCCAATGTAATATTGCCCAGCATCATTGTCTCCCCTGTCGCGCGCCGCGAGCCGCTTTGGGCCGCGGTGTTTTTCCAAGTGCCACCAAAATATTGGCCGTTGCTTCTTCCGGTTCAATCGCGCGTTCATCGACCGCGCAACCGCACTCATTGATGCGCGCTAAAAGTCTCGACACCGGAGGCGCTTCCACGCCCGCCGCGGCGAGTTCCGCGCTGTGGTTGATGAAAATATCCAACGGGTTGCCGTCGAGCATGATTTCCCCTTTGTTCAAGACAATCACGCGCGACGCCAAGCGGGAAATATCTTCCATATTATGAGACACCAAGATAACCGTAAAGCGCCGATCTTCATGCCACTCTTTCACGCGATCGAAAATCGCCTGCCGACCGATCGGATCCAAACCCGCCGACGGTTCATCCAAAACGAGGTAGCGCGGGTGCATCGCAATCACGCCCGCGATCGCCACGCGCCGTTGCTGACCGCCGGAAAGACGAAACGGTGAACGTTCCGCGAATTCATCATAAGGTAAACCTACAAAACGCATCGCCACGCGGACCCGTTCATCAATCTTCGCCGCGTCAAGCCCCAGGTTCGTCGGGCCGAACGCGATATCGGCGCGAATCGTTTCTTCAAAGAGCTGGTGCTCCGGATACTGAAATACCATGCCGACGCTGTGTCGCGCCTTGCGCGCCGCGGCATCCTTGCCGGCGAGGTTGACGCCGTCCACCGTGACCGTTCCCGATGTCGGCGACAGCAACCCGTTCAGATGTTGCACCAAGGTCGATTTTCCCGAGCCGGTATGGCCGATAATGCCGACGAATTCGCCTTCTTTAATTTCCAGATTAATATTGCGCAGGGCCTTCTTTTCATACGGAGTGCCGGCGCCGTAGGTATAATTCACCGCTTTGATTTGTATTGACATAGCGCCTCTCCCAATTCTTCATCCGTGATGATGTCTTCCCGCAAAGGCAGGCCCGCCGCGCGCAAATCGTGCGCCACTTCGGAGGCGACCGGAACATCGAGCCCGAGTTCCTTTAAGCGGTCCACATCGCTGAAAATTTCACGCGGCGTGCCGTCCATGACCAGTTCACCTTGGATCATGACGAGAATGCGATCCGCTTGCGCGGCCTCTTCCATAAAATGCGTAATGTACACGACGGTCATACCGCGTTTGTCATGCAAGGCCTGCACCGTTTGCATGACTTCTTCACGACCGCGCGGATCGAGCATCGCCGTCGGTTCGTCAAGAACGATGCATTCCGGTTGCATCGCCAACACGCCCGCGATCGCGACGCGCTGTTTTTGCCCACCCGAAAGCATATGCGGCGCATGCTTGCGATACGCCGTCATATCGACCGCCGCCAGAGCCGCATCGACACGCTCTTGCAATTGTTCCTGCGGCACGCCGAGATTTTCCGGGCCGAACGCCACATCTTCCTCGACGACAGCCGCGACAATTTGGTTGTCCGGATTTTGAAAAACCATGCCGACGCGGCTGCGAATATCCCAAACTCTCGCTTCATCGCGCACCGAGATGCCGTCCACCAAGACGTCCCCTTCCGTGGGCAGCAAAAGCGCATTCAAATGTTTGGCAAACGTCGACTTGCCGCTGCCGTTCGTACCGATGACAGCCACAAATTCGCCGCGTTTGATTTGCACGCTGACATCACGGATCGCGTACCCCGTGTTGCCCTCTTCATCGACATAGGCATGCGCCATATGATGAATATCAAACATTAACGGTTGTTCCATACCGTTCCTTTCCTTTAAAAACAAAATTATATCTTATCCATTTTACCACAATCAACATTAGAAGGTTGTAAAAGATAACAATTAAATAAAATATAAAAAAAGGAGGTCGTGACCTCCTTTTTTATTCTTCCGGTGAAATATCCGCTGAATCGTCTTCGGAAAGCAGCGGGAACTTGATGGTAAATGTCGTACCGGAACCGATTTCCGACGTAACTTCAATCGACGCGTGATGCATGTCGATGATGTCACGCGCGATCGCCAATCCCAAACCGGTGCCGCCTGTCGCTTTGGTTCGGGAGGAATCGACGCGATAGAAACGCGTGAAGATATTCGGTAAATCCGCTTCCGAAATGCCGACGCCTTCGTCCATGATCGCAACAATGTATTGTGCGGTCGTGACGGTTGCCGAAAGCATGATCCGTCGGCCTTCCGGCGTGTACTTCACCGCATTGTCGAGGAAAATGCGCAGCAATTGCTTGAAAAGCGCATCATCCGCCTCAATCAGCGCCGATTCATTCGCCGCTAAATACAGCTCGTGGTGCGGCCCCTGTCGATCCGCGATCTGCAGACCGTTCCACACTTCCCGCACAATCTCCGACGTTTCCAGCGGCCGCAAGCGAATATTGAGTTCGCCGGCGCTCGCGCGCGCGATAAAGAGCAAATGCTCAATCAGCTGCCGCATGTATTCCGTTTCCGCCTGAATCGCCGCCAGCGATTCCGAAAGCGTCTCGGGGTCCTGCGCCCCCCAGCGAATTAGCAGATCCGTATACCCGTTGATCACCGTAATCGGCGTACGCAACTCATGCGACGCGTCGCCGACGAACTGCCGCTGCTGCGCGACCCCGTGCTCGATACGATCGAGCGTGCGGTTAATCGTCACCGCCAATTCGTATTGCTCATCCCGCGATTCCGGCAACGGAATACGGTAGCCCATTTCATTGACTTCGATATGCTTCAGTGGTTCTTTCATCGCGCGCAGCGGGGCGAGCACTTTATTCGTCAGCACCACGCCCGCTAAAATCGTGACGCCCAAGCTGGCGAGTACCGTCACGAGAATCTGGCGGACCAAAAGCTCGATGAAAAAGCGCTCGCGTTGCGCGCTGCGGATAAACTGCAAGTAGTAGACCTTGCCGTCCGCTGATTCCCAGCGTTTGAGATAACGATAGGTCTGTTCATTTTCCGTATCAATAATCTCAAAGTGAGCGCCGGCGGGATCCGTTTCATTCAACTGATGCAGTTGCTCCGGCGTCAGCGACGGCCCGGGCTCGTAGCGGGTAATATTGTCAAGAATCGGCCGCCCTTTGGCGTTGTACACCACAAGATCAACATACGTCAGCACGTTTTGTCCCTGAAAAATACTCGCGTCCACCTGACCGTGATGATCCAGGTAAAAAACAGTTTGACGTGCGCTCATGCGCACGTCAAACTGAAGCTGTCGCATCAAGAGGTAATGAACGCTACCGATCGCAAGGAACGCGGTAAAAATCAGGATGAGAAACATCATCCCGCCGTACATAAACGTCAACTTGACAGACAACGATTGATTAAATTTTTGAAGTTTACGCAGCCATCCCTTAATCGCGGGCGACATAACCGATGCCCCGCACCGTATGGATGTATTTCTTGCCGACTACTTCATCCACCTTGCTGCGCAGATAACGGATATACACGTCGACGATATTGGTGTCGCCGACATAATCATAACCCCAAACATCTTCCAGAATGCGATCGCGTCCCAACACGATGTTTTTGTTTTTCGCAAGATACGTCAACAATTCGAATTCTTTTTTCGTCAAATTGATGATCGTCGTGCCGACCTGCACTTCATGCCGGTCCGGGAAAATATACAGATCTTTGATGTGGTACGAAGATTCGTTGAGTTTGTCGCCGCCGACCTTTTTGCGCAGCAGCGCGCGAATACGCGCCAAAAGTTCTTTGCTCGAAAACGGCTTGGTGAGATAATCATCCGCGCCGAGATCCAAACCTTTCACCTTGGAGTCGACATCGTCTTTCGCGGAAAGCACGAGAATCGGTATATTGCTCATCTCGCGCACGCGTTTGATAATCGAAAAACCGTCTTCCTCCGGCAACATTAAGTCCAGCAGAATCAAATCGAAGTGTCCCTGGCCGATATGGTCGATGACGGCGCCACCGGTAAAATCGAGCACGCATTCATAGCCGTCGTGTTCCAATTCCAGCTGTAAAAAGCGGGCGATTTTCTTTTCGTCTTCTACAATTAAAATTTTTCCGTTCATTTCGGTTCCTCCTAACAGGTTCCTACTCCGTTCCGAATAAGTAATAGCAATGATTCGATAATAGTCAGGGCATCTCCTGAGAAGTGCCGCTTCTGTGTTTACTATACCGAACCGCCGGCGATAATTCAATCGCATTTTTTAAAATTCGTTTGTTTATTAAAAAATATATGTTTACAATATTTTTATAAAAAAGCAGGGCGTAACCCTTTCATTCCTTATATTACGTGTCAAAAATAAGCGCCGCGGACTTTTTCCGGATTTATTTTCATCCCGCGAGGCAAATTGACCGGTGTATAATGAGCGTTTTTTCTCAGAAAAATATTCTTGACTTTTTATTTTATTTTACGATAAAAAATTTATTCACCGCAGCGGCCGCCCATATTTTACGCGCGCGTTTGCGTCCCACCACCGCGGCCGCTCTGCGTAACCGCGTTAGCAATAAAGCTTGCGCCGACGTTGCTTACCGTTTTCAGCCGTCGAAAACTCCGTTGGCGCACAATCTTGACTGCAGTCATTTTTTAACTTGGAAAAACGGCATTACTCGCTTCCCTTATATATTTATATAATATTATATATTTATATAATATTATACATTATTATCTGAATATAATTGCATTATTACGATCTTCATGTTATTATGCCTTTGGGCAGAAGGCAAGTGGAGAAAAAAGAGCATGTACATGCTCTTTTTTTCTGTCCCGATTTTTCCGAACGCCGCTTGCGGCGTTCGGAAAAATCGGGACAGAAAATGAAAAAGATTTCGCCTTTTTGTCTGCTATAATAATTCCGAAAGGAGGAGCGATGAGTACCACAACTTTGCATCAATATCTGCAACACTATTTCGGCTTCACATCATTTCGTCCGGCGCAGGCCGACATCGTGCAATCGCTCCTCGCGCGACGCGACACGCTCGCGATTTTACCGACCGGCGGCGGCAAGTCGCTTTGCTACCAATTGCCAGCGCTCGTGCAAAACGGGCTGACGCTTGTCATCTCGCCGTTAATCGCGCTGATGAAAGACCAGGTCGACGCCTTGGTCGCCAACGAAATTCCCGCGACGTATTTGAATTCCAGCTTGGACGATGAAACGTATCGGGAACGCATGCGCGCGCTTTTGCGCGGCGCGTATCGGCTACTCTATATCGCGCCGGAACGGCTGACCTCATCATCATTTCTCAATTTTCTCGGTAAACTCAATGTGACGATGTGCGTGGTCGATGAGGCCCATTGCATCAGCGAATGGGGCCACGATTTTCGACCGAGCTATCGCACCATCGCCGCCGCGTTGCAAACGTTGCCCGAGCGGCCGGTCATCGGCGCCTTTACGGCCACGGCGACACCACAGGTGCAACAGGACATCATGACGTTCCTGCAGTTAGAGAAGCCGGCGATTTTCGTGACCGGTTTTGACCGCCCCAATCTATATTTCGGCGTGGTGCGCGGCGCGAAGAAAAAAGATTACGTGCGCATGTATGTCGCGGCGCATCAAGGCGAGGCGGGCATTATTTATTGCGCGACACGCAAAGCCGTCGATGAAGTGTACCATGACCTCACCCGCGCCAATGTGCCCTGCGTTCGCTACCACGCCGGCTTAAGCGAGACGGTGCGCACGCGCGCGCAAAACGCGTTTGTGCGTGACAAAGCGTCCGTGATCGTGGCGACGAACGCGTTCGGCATGGGCATTGATAAACCCGATGTGCGCTACGTGCTCCATTACCAATTGCCGAAAAGCATCGAGGCGTATTACCAGGAAGCGGGTCGCGCCGGACGTGACGGCGCGCCGGCGGAATGCATTCTTTTGTACAGCGGTCAGGACGTGCGCACGCAACGATTTTTAATCGAACAAACGGAACAGGAAACCGGCGTTACCGATACCGCCGCCCGCGATCGTCTGGAGGAAATGGAAATGTATTGTCAGACGAACCGCTGCCTGCGCGCGCAGATTCTCCAACACTTCGGCGCGACCGACACCGCGCCTTGCGGTCATTGCAGTCAATGCGAAACCCCGACGGAAACCTGCGATGTGACGGGCGACGCGCGCACGGTTTTCAAAACCGTCGAAGAAATTAAAGAGCGCTACGGTATCGCGACCGTAGTTCGCATTTTACGCGGCGCGTTACAGGCCAAAGATCGCGCGCGCGAATTTGAATACTGCCGCTACTACGGCGCGCGCAGCGGAGAAAGCGAGCGTGATTTGCGCCGGGAAATCGAGCAGTATATCGCCGACGGTTATTTATATAAGCGCGGCGCCAAGTACCCGCTGCTGGCGCTGACCGTAAGCGGTGAAGAAGTATTACGCGGCACGCAGACGGTGACTATGCCGATCCCGCAAAGTCCGCGTCGACGCGGCGCAACGGCCCTGCCGAAAACGCACGCCGCGCCGCGTAAAGATCCGCTTTTCACCCGTCTCGCCGCGGCGCGCAAAACGCTGGCCGAAAAACGCAACGTCCCGCCCTACGTCATTTTCAGCGACGCGACGCTGCTCGAAATGTGCGAAAAACGGCCGCAAACGCTGAACGACATGGCGCAAGTCAGCGGCGTCGGTCCGTTTAAGCTGATTAACTACGCCCCCGTCTTTCTCGATCTTATTCAAAACCATCCGGAGGAATCCCTATGAGCCTTGCCGATCAGCAATACCTCAACATTGTCGAAGCCATTTTGAAAACCGGCGCACACGGCAACAACCGCACCGGCATGCCGGCCTATAAACTGCCGCACCAAATCATGCAATTTGATCTGGCGCGGGAATTTCCGATTCTCACGACAAAATTTGTCGCGTTCAAAACCGCCGTCAAAGAACTGCTCTGGATTTGGCAGAAGCAATCGAACGATGTGCGCGTTTTGCAGGATTGGAACTGCCACATTTGGGACGAATGGATGCAACCCGACGGCACGATCGGCAAAGCCTACGGCTACCAGTTAAAAAAATACGGTCAGGTCGACACGCTATTGCAAACGCTCCGCGAAGATCCGGAGAGCCGCCGCATGGTCGTGTCGCTTTGGAACGTGGAAGACTTGCCGGAAATGGCGTTATACCCCTGCGCGTTCCTCACCATGTGGGACGTCGCCGACGGCCGCCTGAATTGCATGCTCGTGCAACGGTCGGGCGACATGGGACTCGGCGTGCCGTTCAACCTCACGCAGTACGCTGTACTCGTGCACTTGATCGCGCGGCACGCGGGCTTGCAGCCGGGCTTGTTCACGCATGTCATCAACAACGCGCATATTTACGATAATCACGTCGACGCGCTCACCTCGCAACTCGCGCGCCGTGATCAGGCGCTGGCGGCGCCGCGGCTGGTCCTCAACCCCGACGTGCAAAATTTCTATGAGTTTACGCCGGACGATATTTATTTGGAAAATTATGAGCATCTCGGCAAATTGGCCATGGAGGTGTCCGTCTAATGTTGCACATCATCGTCGCGGTCGCGAAAAATCAGGCGATCGGCAAAGACAATCAACTGCTTTGGCACTTACGCGATGATTTGAAACGCTTTCAAAAAATAACGACCGGACACCCGATCATCATGGGCCGTAAAACCTTTGAAAGTCTGCCGGGCATGCTGCCGGGCCGCGCGCACTGGGTGCTCACCCGCGACCGCGACTGGGCCGCGGCGCACCCCGAGGTCCGATGTTTCGCGAGCGTCGACGAAGTGCTGCAGGCGCTTCAGCAAGACGAGGATTACTTCGTCATCGGCGGCGGCGAAATTTATCGCGCCTTTTTCCCGCACGCGGAGCAACTGCACATCACCGAAGTGGACAGCGAACCGGAGGCGGATACGTATTTCCCCGTCATTGACGAAACCGCCTGGGAAAAAATACGTGTCGAAGAAGGCGAAGTAAATGCCAAAAATCCGTTGGCGCATCGTTTCGTGACCTACATGCGCCGCGCATGAAAAAAGACCGCAACGCGGTCTTTTTTGTTTGTTTTTTTATGTAACAAGCTATAAAGTCAAAACGGCTTTCGCTAAATAGCGGGCAAAATATTCACGATCCGTATCGCTTACCAAAAGCAGCACGCCCGCCAACTGATTATCGCGGCGCACGAAGTAACATTGCGCATAGTACGGCAGCACCCAGCCGCCGTCAATCTCCGGCGCCAGCCGCGCGCCCACACGGTACATCACTTCATGCGCTTGCGTGACCGGCACGAGCGAATCGATCTCGCGGATGCGCACATAAAGGGGCGGCTGGTTTTGCATTTCGTTCGCGCCGCGTAACTGCGGATTGTCTTTCACCATACTCTCCCAGTGCGCGGCGATTTGCTGATTTAATTTCGTTTCCAAACCATAGAGCATACCATTAAAATGCGCCAATGCAGCGCGCTCGTTATCCCCCAATGGCGAACGGAAAAACGGCTCGAACTCAGCGGGGTCGTCCATCGGCACGGCAAAGCCAACCAGCCACGCCGTCGCCAATCCTTCCGGTCGCTCTGCCTGCAACTGGTAAACGGACCAATCTTCCGTTGGCGTCAAACTTTCAGCCGCCGCCATTGGCTCCTGCGCAAACGACCCTTTCTGCGAATCCATGAAGCCGTCCGTAAGGGACGCCGCCGTGATCGTATCCGGCCATTGCAATGTGCCCATCGGCGGCACCGCGATGGGCGTCGCCGCGTACGCGGCTGTCGTTAGCGCGAGCAAGCCGCTGAGCAGCCATGCCACTTTACGCATCGCGATCGCCTCCTATTCCCACATATCGGTTCCAAATTCGCGCGAAATACGCGTACTCCGTATCCGCCGTAATCAGCCACGTGCAATGAATATTGTCCGCCGTCTTGCGCACATCGGAAAATACGGCGATCGGCCAAACGACTCCACCCGTATCGATGACGAAGCGCATATGTTGCCCGTAGTAAACGCCGCCCTGCCCGTCACGATAACGAATCAGCGGCTGGTACGAACGCAGTGTCAATGTCGGCACGAGCGCCGCCGCCTCGGCGTTTGCCGCGACAAGCGAAGCCTTCGCCCGATCCAATTGCGCCTGCATCGCTTCTTTCGTGCGCGGTTGCGTCAAGAAATATTCCGGCAACTCCCGCGCGTCGGTATTTTCAAACGCGGTGGCCCAAAACTCGCCCGCGCGATTTCCTTTCGCGGCTTGGTTCTGCGCCATGAGATCCAACGGCACCTGCGCCGTCACCACGTACGCCACATGCACGCCGCGATGATCCTCCGCCTGCCACTGCGTCAACATCAGCGAATCCATTACCGCTTTGACGATACGCGGCGTAACTTCGTCCTGGCCTATTCCTCCACTGGCCGCGGCGGCAGATGAAAGCGCCGACGCGTACGCCATTTTGAATACGTCGCTTTGCCACAGTTGCTTACCCCAATAGCCGTCCGTCACGGCATACGTTTTCACCGGCGCCGGCGCGTCCTTCGGCAACGCCGCCTGCGCGCAGCCGTTGCCCAACAGCGCCAGCGCCAAGCTCACGCTCCAGAATATCCGATGCATGCCCGCTCCTCCTTTATCGCGATACGATTTGATGTAATTTCGTTTTGCAAGACGATCAACGCCTGCATCATATCGGTCTCTTAGCGTTTTCATCATACTCTATCGCTTTTCACATCGCAAATATAATACATGCAATAAGAAAAGCAAAAGACAAAAACGAACCGCTTACCTCTTGGTGGATGTGCCCTTTATTCGCGCGTTAAAGAATGTCCCTTGACACCTTTCAACAATCCGTGTATAGTAACGGTACTAGAGGTGACCGGCTCAACTAGGTGGTTTAAAACCCACTTTTGAGCGGTCGCCTCTTTTCTTGTTGCCCGATTATGTTTTATTTACCCGTTTTCTTGCTTTTATCCTTACTGTCGCCGTCAATGATGGTATACGCGATAGCCCAGCCGTCTTCTCGCGGGAACAATTGCGCAGTAATGGTCACGACCGCTTCCGCCGGCGGCACGCCCGGTTTCGTAATCACCCGCTCACGGTAGCGCGCGCTTTGCCCCCAATACGGCTGGCCGTTTGCCAAGCGGCGCGTCAGCGGCGTATACGCCGTGATTTTCGCATCGGCGATCGGCGCGAAATCGGCGCGCATTTGCAATATTTTTCCTTCGGTTCGGACCTGCATGAGCGCGGCGGCGAAAAGATCCTCCGTCAACCGTTCATTAAGGCGCTGCACCACGCGGTCCAGTTGTTTCTGCACGTCGTCGCGACTTGGCGCGAGCCTTGCGAGCACCTGCTTCGCGGATGCGCTCGGCGCCGGTCCCAAGCCGTCGCGCAAAGCCTGCGCGGACCGTTTTCCCAACGCCCGCTGAAATTCTGCGGTCGTCATGCGCATCACAAATACATCCGCCACGTTGCCGTCGGCGAATGTCGCTTGAAGCACCTCGGCGTTTTGCCAAAAGGTTTCGCGTTGCGCCGTCGTCATATATTGCTGCGGCGGCAACAAGCCGCTGTCGGCATATTCCGCCAGCGCGCGGGCCAATTCTTTACCCGCGTCGGGTCCCCGCCAAGCCGATTGAAAGTAGGTCGCTTTCATGTCCTGTTTACGCGTTACGACTTGCGGTCGTTGGGCTTGCCAAGCGGCTTGCCAGACGGTCTGCGCCGTCGCGTTTTCGCTCGCGTTCGCAACCGCCGCCGGTTCCATCACGACGACAGGCGCCGCCGCGTAACTCGCGTTGGTCGTGACCGCCAAGGCCGCGAGTAATGCCGCGGTAAGATATGTCAAATGCTTTGCCATGCATTGCCTCCTTTTCTCTTCATTATACAGAATTTTACCATTCCGCGAACGAAAAAAGCGTTGCCGCGCGGCAACGCTTTTTTCAATGCAGGCTATCGACCTGTTCGTGAATCAATTTCTCTTTCAATTGTTGCAATTTCGGAGAACGGTTAATTTCAAGTATTTCGGGATTGTCCAGGCGCGTGTATTCCGGCCAAAGCTGCTTGAATTGCGCTTCGGCATACGTCTTGATTGCAGCGAGGCTCGGCAGTTCGTACACGAGTTCGCCGCCTTGCATGATCGGCTCCAGCATGCGACGCACGTCGAACGAATTCGCCGCCAATTTTTTGCGCCGCCACGGATATTCGTACGTGATCAGTTCGTAATCTTCCGCCGGAGAAATGTCTTCATCCGCCAACGCCAACACATCGGTGATCAATTTCCCGTTGTCGCGATGGGAAATGCGGAATACTTCTTTACGACCCGGGTCCGTCATTTTTTCCGGCTGATCCGAGAACTTCATTTTCGGAATCAATACGCCGTTTTCTTCCTGTCCCGCCAATTTATAAATGCCGCCCAACGCCGAGGTACCGTCCGCGGTAATAATCTTGGTGCCGATGCCCCAGGAGTTAATCGCCGCCCCCTGCTGTTTCAAACTTAACACGGTGCGTTCATCAATGTCGTTTGATGCCGTAATGCCGGCCGTGGTAAATCCCGCCGCATCGAGCATTTCACGCGCCTTGCGGGAGAGGTAGGCGATGTCGCCGCTATCCAGACGGATACCGTATTTCTCCGGCAAACGATTCGCTTCCTGCAATTCCCTAAAGACGGTGATGGCGTTCGGCACGCCCGACTCGAGCGTGTTGTACGTATCGGCGAGCAGCGTCGCGTTATCGTACTGCCGCGCGTATTCGCGGAACGCGGTGAGTTCGTCGGGAAAGCTCATGATCCAGCTATGCGCCATCGTGCCGACCGCCGACAAACCGAAACGCCGCGCCGCTTCGACGTTGCTCGTCGCGTTGAAGCCGCCGACAATCGACGCGCGCGCGCCATAATGGCCGGCGGATTCTCCCTGCGCCCGACGCAAACCGAATTCCATCAAAAAATCATCGCCCGCCACCGAACGCACGCGGCGCGCTTTGGTCGCGATCAATGATTCGTGATTCATGATCATCGTCAGACCCGTTTCGAGCAAGAACGCTTGCGCTTTGGGGGCTTCCATTCGCAGCAGCACTTCGCCTGGGAACGCAATCGTGCCTTCGATCATCGCGTAAATGTCTCCCGTAAAACGAAAATCGGCGAGCCATTGTAAAAAGCCCTCGTCAAAAGTATGCAACGAGAGTAAGTACGCGATTTCGCTTTCGCCGTACCGGAAATTTCGAATGAAATCGACCAAGTGTTCCAGACCCGCGACGACGGTATACCCGCCACCGAACGGATTGTTGCGATATGTGCGGTCAAATACGCAGGGCACATCATGCGCGCCGATGCGCCAAAGTCCCTGCGCCATTGTCAATTGATAAAAATCCGTGACCAAGCCTGTATTCATCATATCCCCTCCACATGTTTCACTTATTATAACCGTCTGCGCACGGTTTCACAAAACGCAAGTAAAAAAAATCCCCTTATGCAAGGGGATTTTTTTTGCTCGTTTTATTTCAAAAGATCGTTGACGTCTTTGCATTCTTTGTTGAGCGCTTCCGCTACGCCTTTGAACGTAACGTATCCGTCCAACGTGTTCAAACCGTTCGCCAGACCCTTGTCGTCTTTGAGCGCCTGTTTCCAACCTTTGTTGGCAATCGCGATCGCATACGGCAGCGTCGCGTTCGTCAACGCGTAGGTCGAGGTGTTGGCTACCGCGCCCGGCATGTTGGCCACCGAGTAGTGAACTACGCCGTACTTCATGCGGATCGGATCATCGTGCGTGGTCGGACCGTCAACCGATTGCACCGCGCCGCCCTGGTCGATCGCCACGTCGACGATGACCGAACCCGGACTCATTTCTTTGACCATTTCCGTGGTGATGAGCTGCGGTGTTTTCGCGCCCGGAATCAATACCGAACCGATCACGACGTCCGCTTCTTTGACGGATTGCGCAATGTTGAGCGGGTTCGACGCGAGTGTATGCACGCGAGCGCCGAAGATGTCATCCAACTGACGCAGACGGTCGAGGTTGTTATCAATAACGGTGACGATCGCGCCCATGCCGACCGCCATTTTCGCCGCGTTCGTACCTACCGTGCCGCCACCGACGATGGTGACTTTGGCCGGTTGTACGCCGGCAACGCCGCCCATTAATTTACCTTTGCCGCCGTTGATTTTTTCGAGGAAATGCGCCGCTACCTGGATCGACATGCGACCCGCGACTTCACTCATCGGCTGCAAGAGCGGCAAGCTGCGGCCGTCACGACCGAGAACCGTTTCATACGCGATGCTGATGACTTTATGTTTCAACAGCGCTTCGGTCAATGCCGGTTCCGCCGCCAAGTGCAGGTACGTGTACAAGATCTGACCTTCGTGGAAGAGATCGTATTCTTCCGCGATCGGTTCTTTAACTTTAATGATCATTTCGGAATCGTCGAACATTTTCTTTTTATCCGCGACGATTTTAGCGCCGACCGCTTCGTATTCACTGTCTTCAATGAACGAACCGAGACCGGCTCCCTTTTCGACGAATACTTCATGTCCCGCTTCTACTAACGCGTGTGCGCCGGCCGGGGTAAGACCTACACGAAATTCGTTATTTTTGATTTCTTTTGCTACACCAATACGCATGTTGTAACCTCCTAATGAAATAGAGTATGCTATTAACAAAATTATTATAGCACTATTTTGCGCGCGTAAACAACATGACAATACTATTTTTCAAGTATTTTCTAAATTCGCATGCGATGCGAGACATATAATAAAAATGCATACCATAAAAACAGCGTACTCTATTTTATCCAAACAAAAAGCCGCCGCGGCGGCTTTTTGCAGATGTTGATTTCAGATGTTTATTTCGGATGTACCATCTCGGCGGGTACGACGATCTCATCGTACTCGGCGGCGGTGACATAACCGAGGTCGAGCGCGGCGCTCTTGAGGTCGGTGCCTTCATGATGCGCTTTTTTGGCGATCTCCGCAGCTTTTTCATAACCGATTTTCGGCGCGAGCGCCGTGACGAGCATGAGCGAGTTCTGCACGTTTTGCGCGATGCGTTCGCGATCCGGTTCCAAACCTTCCGCGCAATGGATAGCGAACGAATGCAACGCCTCGCCCAGCAGACGCACGGATTCGAGATACGCGTCGACAAGCACCGGTTTATACACGTTCAACTCAAACTGACCATGCGCCGCCGCCATCGCGATCGTAGCGCTGTTGCCGTGAACGCGGCAGGCCACCATCGTGAGCGCTTCGCATTGCGTCGGATTCACTTTGCCCGGCATGATCGAAGAGCCCGGTTCATTTTCCGGAATCGTGATTTCCGCCAACCCCGCGCGCGGTCCGCATGCCGCCAGCCGTACGTCGTTGGCGATTTTAAACGCGTTCATCGCGAGCGCTTCCAAGGCGCCGTGGCTGTACACGAATTGATCGTGAGCGGTCAGCGCGTGAAATTTATTGGCGGACGAAATGAAATCATAGCCCGTCGCGCGCGCGATTTCTTTCGCCACGCCTTCCGCGAACCCCTCCGGCGCATTGAGTCCCGTGCCGACGGCGGTACCGCCCAACGCGAGGGGGTAGAGATGCGTTTCGCTTTCCTTGATCATTTTTTCCGCAGCTTCCAGCATCGCCGCCCAACCGGAAATTTCCTGGCCCAATGTCAAGGGCGTCGCGTCCTGCAAATGCGTGCGACCGATTTTGACGATGTCCATGAATTCCGCGCTCTTTTGCTCTAAAATGCGACGCAGTTCCGCCAGCGCCGGATACAATTTTTCATGCAACGCCACGACCGCGGCGATATGCATCGCGGTCGGGAACGTGTCGTTCGAGGACTGCGAACTGTTCACGTCATCATTCGGATGAATCCGCAACGAATTGCCCTCAGCGGCCAATTTTTCATTGGCGATATGCGCGATCACTTCGTTCACATTCATATTGGATTGCGTGCCGGAGCCCGTCTGGTACACGACCAGCGGAAATTCATCAGGCCATTGACCCGCTAAAATTTCATCGCACACGGTTTCGATAACGTCCGCTTTCTTCGCGTCCAATTTGCCGAGATCCGCGTTCACTTTCGCCGCGCATTTTTTCAATACCGCAAATGCCCGAATAATTTCCTGCGGCATCCGCTGACCGATTTTGAAATTTTCAAACGAACGCTCGGTTTGCGCGCCCCATTTCCGTTCCGCGGGAACCCGCACTTCGCCCATGGTGTCATGCTCTACTCGATAAGTCACGCCTTTCCCTCCCCTTGGCCATGCGGCGCCGACGCGTTCCGTCATCTGCGTAACAACGGGTCGGACTCGCATGATCTTCACCACCAAAATTTTGATTTGGCTTAATTGTACGCAGAAAGTATTTTTTTCGCAAATTTTTCAGAAATATAAAAACCGCTTGATATTTTATTGTCGTGTATGCGCTTTTGTGATAAGATGAATTCGATTTATACATATGCATTTACCAGGGAGACGAGCGTATGATGACAGAACACTTTTTATCCGATCTTCTCATGTATTGGTCCCAATTCGTTGATTCCGTCAACGAGGTACTGTGGGGCTCCGTTCTCATGTACGGCTTAGTGGCCGTGGGATTATTTTTTACGCTGTATCTCGGCGCGCCGCAATTTATCCGTTTCGGGCCGGCGGTGCGTCAGGTCTTCGGTAAGTTGTATAAATATCAACATACCGATCGCGACGGAAAATCGATCTCCTCGTTCCAAGCGCTGGCCGTCGCGATTTCCGCGCAAGTCGGCACCGGTAACGTCGCGGGCGTAGCGACCGCCATCATGGCGGGCGGTCCCGGCGCCATTTTCTGGATGTGGCTGTCGGCGCTCTTGGGCATGAGCACCATTTTCGCCGAAGCGGTTTTGGCGCAAAAGTATCGCGTGGAAGTCGCCGGCAAATTTATCGGCGGTCCGGCATTTTACATCTCGCGCGGCCTGCAAAGCTACATCGGCCGAACGAACGCCAAAATATTCGCCGGCATCTTCGCGGTCATTGTTGTTATCTCCGTCGGCTTTATCGGCAGCATGGTGCAGTCCAACTCGATTGCCACCGCCGTGAACAACGCGTTCGGTATTTCGCCGCTCGTGTGCGGCGTGCTCATCGCTCTGTTCGCGGGCGCGATTTTCATCGGCGGCATTCATCGGATCGCGCGTTTCGCGCAACTAATCGTACCGATAATGGCCGCAGCGTACATCCTCTGCGCGGTCGTCATCCTATTCCTGTTTGCCGAGCATATTCTGCCGATGATTCAACACATCTTCATCGGCGCGTTTAATCCGCAGGCATTGGGCGGCGGTTTACTCGGCGTCACCATGAAAGAAGCCGTTCGCTTCGGTGTCGCCCGCGGCCTCTTTTCGAACGAAGCCGGCATGGGCACGACGCCGCACGCGCACGCGACGGCGCTGGTCGCTCACCCGGTGCTGCAAGGCTTCACCGCATACATCGGCGTCTTCGTGGACACCATCCTGGTGTGCACCTCGACCGCGTTAATTATTTTGCTTACGGGCGCTGATCAGCTCGGTTTAGACGGCGCGATGGTCACGCAAGAAGCATTTCACATCGCGTTCGGCGCCATCGGACCGAAAATCATCGCGATCTGCCTCACATTCTTCGCCTTTACGACCGTCATCGGCTGGTATTATTTCGGCGAATCGAACGTCCGCTATTTATTTAAATCAAACGCCGTTCTTTACACGTATCGGGCGCTGGTCCTGGTTTTCATCGTGCTCGGCACGCTCGGCACGGTCGACCTGATCTGGAGCATGATTGACATGTTCAACGGCATTATGGTCCTTCCGAACTTAATCGCCCTCATCATCATGCACAAAGAAGTCAAAGGCATCTTGCGCGATTACGATAAAAAACGCCAGGACGGCATCCCTCTCTACGATTATGACAGCGTCGCATAAAAAAACGCCCCGTACGGGGCGTTTTTATTATGTCTTTTGGGGCAAGCAGTATGTTACTTTTCCGTTCATAAATTAATCCACATATTCATCCGCGCCGCGATTGAGCCAAGCGTAGACGAGTCCGATCAGCAGTCCGCCGCCGATATAGTTTCCTAGGTAGGCCAGTCCCCACTGTCGCAAAATATTGCCGAAGGTAAATCCCGCGGTCGTGGCGGGCGAAAAGTGCAGCAGCGCGAACGAACCGAAGTTGGCGACGACGTGTTCAAACCCCAGGTACACGAACATGACGATAGCCGACATGACGGTCGCCATGCGTGACGCCTGGTTCTCAATCAATAGCCATGACAGAATGGCGATATTGACAAGGAGATTGGCCAAGGTTCCCGCGAAGATGATTTCCATGCCGGATTTCGCGAGTTTTCCTTCGACCATGGTCGCCGCCATGCCCATCGCGTCGTACCCTTGCAGCGCCGACGTGTAGGAAGCGAGCCACGCGACAAAATACGCGCCGACAATGTTTCCCACGGTACACAAAATGACCATTTTAAGCGCCTTGCGAGGCGCGATCCATTGACGATAGAGTCCTGCGGTTAAGTACATCATATTGGAGGTGATAAGCTCTCCGTTTAGAAACAAAATATAAATCAGTCCCCAACAAAAAACAAAGGGGAAAACAAATCTTCCCAAGGTGGGATGGAGCGTATTCAACACATCGCCCATGGCAAAACCCGCCAAGGAAGTCAACGTTAAAAATCCCCCGGCAAACGCGGATCGAACCAGGTACCTGGCCGGACTCTTATCGATAAGGGCCGCTTTTTTCCCGCAAGCTCCGGCGACATTTTCATTGAATTGACTGACGCGCATTGTATCCCCCCTTTACTGTTGCACTCTATTGTACTGGAGTATGGCAAAAATATATAGGGTTATTTTTATTTTGGCAAATTTTATTTTCGCGTACCGAGCGCGCAAAAAAGACTTTGCAAAAAGCTGACTCGCATCTGCGATGCATTGGTTCAAACATATTTTTCCTGTGAAGGGCAAAGTTGAATCGCATGACGTAAACAAGGCGCGGGAGGATGAAAAATACTGTCGATAACTATTTGGCAAAATAAATTATTTTCTCCTTGCCATTTTTTTATGATCGTGATACACTTAATCCAATTTATTTGTATTTTTAACAAGGTCAATTGTTTTTATGGGGGAGAATATTTATGGCTGAACTTTTGGGACTGTGGTCCCAATTCGTGGCATCCGTCAATGAAATTTTGTGGGGTTCCGTACTGATGTACGCGTTGGTCGGCGTCGGTCTGTTTTTTACCGTGTATCTCGGCGCGCCGCAGTTCCGTCGTTTCGGTCCGGCCGTGCGGCAGGTATTCGGTCGCTTGTATAAAGAGCAGCATACCGATCGCGACGGTCGTACTATCTCCTCTTTCCAAGCGCTGGCGGTGGCTATTTCCGCCCAGGTCGGCACGGGCAACGTCGCCGGTGTCGCGACCGCGATTATGGCGGGCGGTCCGGGCGCGATTTTTTGGATGTGGCTGTCCGCGCTGTTCGGCATGGGCACGATCTTTGCCGAAGCGATTTTGGCGCAAAAGTATCGCGTGGAAGTGGCGGGTAAATTTATCGGCGGACCCGCGTTTTACATCTCGCGCGGTTTGGCGCCTGTCATCGGCAAAGGCTGGGCGAAATTTCTCGCCGGCTTCTTCGCCGTTTCGATTATCATCGCGCTAGGCTTTATCGGCATCATGGTGCAGTCCAATTCGATCGCGGGCGCCGTCAACAACGCTTTCGGTCTGGACCCGCTGATGATCGGCGTCGTGATCGCGGTCTTCGCAGGCTTAATCTTCATCGGCGGCATTCATCGGATCGCGCATTTCGCGCAGCTCATCGTACCGCTGATGGCGGTGATTTACATTTTGTGCGCGCTGGTGATTCTGTTCCTCTATGCGGGAGAAATCTTGCCGATGCTTAAGCATATCGTTGTGGGCGCATTCAACCCGCAGGCGCTTGGCGGCGGTCTCTTGGGCGTCACGATGAAAGAAGCGATTCGCTTCGGCGTCGCCCGCGGCCTCTTTTCGAACGAAGCCGGCATGGGCTCTACGCCGCACGCGCACGCGACCGCGCTCGTCGCGCATCCGGTGTTGCAAGGCTTTACCGCGTTCATCGGCGTCTTTGTCGACACCATGCTGATCTGCACTTCGACCGCGCTGATTATTCTTTTAACCGGCGCGGATCAACTCGGCCTCAACGGCGCGCTCGTCACGCAGGAAGCATTTCACACCGCCTTCGGTGAAGTCGGTCCGATGATCATCGCGACTTGCCTCACGTTCTTCGCCTTCACTACGGTCATCGGCTGGTACTACTTCGGCGAGTCGAATATCCGCTTCCTTTTCCGCTCGCCCGCGGCTCTGAATGTTTATCGCGTGCTCGTGCTCGCCTTTATCGTGCTCGGCACACTGGGCAAGGTCGAACTCGTTTGGGATATGAGTGATATGTTCAACGGCATCATGGTGCTCCCGAACTTGATCGCGCTGATTCTCTTGCATAAGGAAATCAAAGCCGTGTTGCGCGATTATGATGAAAAACGCCAAGACGGTCTGCCGCTGTACGATTACGACAATGTGTAAACTTTCTGTATACCAAAAAAGCACTCCGCGGAGTGCTTTTTTATTGCGTATTTTATTCTACACGGCAACCCAAAACGGATTCCATTTGAGAAAGCGCAAAGGCGTGCGCCTCCGCGTCAAAGCTTGCGACCAAATGGCTCGGCACGCGCACCTCATAGCCGAAGTTACGCGCGTCAGCGGCGGTGAAAAAGACGCAGATATTGGTGCAGACGCCGCTCAACGTGAGTTCGGTCACGCCGCGTTCCCGCAGGCAAAGATCCAAACTCGTGCCGAAAAAGCCGCTGTAACGACGTTTCGGTAAGACGATATCGTCGGCCTGCGGCGCGAGCTCCGCGATGATTTCCGCGCCCGGCGTACCCGCCACGCAATGCGGCGGAAACATTTGAAACTCCGGATCATCTTCCCGGTGATTGTCGCACAAATAAATGACGGGAGTGCCCGCTTTACGTGCCGCCGCGATTTCCGCTCGCAACGCCGGCACAATCGCCTGTCCCGCCGGCCCGCAAGTCAATTTTCCGTCCGGCGCGATAAAATCTTCGAGCATATCAATCACAATCAGTGCTTTCCCCATCTCTTAACGCGCCTCTGCCGGTTCATTCAGCTGCGATGTGCAGTGCGGGCAACGAGTCGCGGAAATCGCAATCTTCGTTTTGCAGAACGGACATTCTTTTTCCGTTTCTTCGACCGCTTCCGGTTTTTTGAATTTCATCAACGCGCGCAAAACCAGGAAAATGACTGCCGCGATAATCAGAAAATCAATGCAGTTATTGATAAAAAGGCCGTACTTGATCACCGGCGCGCCGGCGGCTTCCGCGTCCGCGAGCGATGCGTAATGGGTCTTCGACAAGCTCATATACAGGCCCTTGAAGTCGACGCCGGCCAAAAGCACTCCGATCGGCGGCATCACAATGTCGTTGACGAACGAACTGACGATTTTACCGAATGCGCCGCCGATAATGATACCGACGGCCATGTCGATAACATTGCCGCGCATGATAAACGCTTTAAAATCATTCCACATAGTAGCTCCCCCTTTGAAGTGAACGAAAAAGGTTCATTTGTTCTCATTGTAGAATACCGATGAAATATTTTCAATCAAATTTTATAAATATTCTAAAAACGCGCCGTAACCGATCAGCGCCAGCCATGCCAGCGCGCCGATCACCGCGCCGACGTACGCTCCGTTGATGCGTATCTTCGCCAATTCATCGGCCACTTTAGTGAAAATAAAATGATTCAGCATCTTCTCGTCGTAAACGCTGAGCACCTGTTCCGCCACCTCGCCGAGACGGCCGTGTTCGCGCGCCAGCCATTCCGCGAAATACCCGCGCAGCGCTCGATCGAGTCGGGCTCGCTGCTCCGCGTCGGCAAAGAAACGGTCGATGCCGTGCAAAACCGCATCCGCCACCACTTGTGAAAAGCGTGATCCGTACGCGCTCGGCGTGAGATATTTTTCGGCGAAATCGTCCCCGATGACTTCCCACCACTTCTCGAGTGGCAGCAGCGCCGCCGCCTGGCGCTGCCACAACAGTAAATCGTTCGCGTGCGCCGGCGTTTGCCATTCGGTTTGCCACTGCGACCAATAGCGCAAGACTGCTTGCGGTATGGTGTCTTGTTTTCTCAATTTCTCCTGCAGTAATGTCTGCAAGGTTTGCGCCAGCGCGTCGTAATCGACCATGCCCGTCGCTTCGCCGACGATGCGCACCCACTTCGTCACGCCCTCTGTTTCTGCGCGCGCCAGCCGACGCAATTCGCCGGCCAGCCGCACGGTAAAAGCGGGTGTCGCAACGGCCTGCAACAGACGCTTGCGCAAGGGTTGCCAAACCACATTTTCGGCGTCCTCTTGCGATACTTCCGCGAGCGCCGTGGCGGCCATCGGCACCGTCCCGAGCACCTGCCGCGTCCAGGCGGCCAGCGTGCGCGCCCACTCCTCCGGTTGCGGCTGCGGCAAACGCTGCTCGACTTGCCGTCGCGCGCACTCCCAAAAGGCGCGGCGATGTTCCGGATCGCGCCACCACTGCGCGAGATAGTCAGTCGGTTGCCATTGATTGAGTTCTGATTCCCAAAGTTCACGACGCAGCAATTTTTCTTCCAGCAATTGCCGCAAGCCGCGAATTAATTTTTCCCGCTGCCGCGGGATCAGCGCCGTGTGAAACGGTATGCCGAGCGGTTTCGTGAAAAGCGCCATGACCGCGAACCAATCGGCGACGCTGCCAATCAGCGCCGCTTGCGCGATATAGTAAAGCCATTCGCTCCACCATTGCCGCGTCCAGGCGAATAAGGCAAACGCCGCGGCGAAAAAGAGGACGCTCCCCCACAAAAAACGTTGGGCCAGTTGCCATGTACGCATCAGAAACCGCCTCCCAACATCGCGTGCCCGAGCACATAAAAAACCGCTCCCAACACGCCGCCGATCAACGTGCCGTTGAGGCGGATCATCTGCAAATCGTCACTGACTTTGGCTTCGATCAAGTCGGAGAGTTCGCGCGCGCTGTACGGCGCTAACGCCGCCTGCGCCCATGTTCCGAAATACGGCTGCACCAGCGGCAACATTTTGGCAAGCGTCACAAAGAGCAGTCGTTCCAACTTACGAATCCGCACCGGATCCTGCCGCGCCGCGGTGAGCCAGCGCACCGCCAATGTCGCGAGCGTCTGCGCAAACGCGTGACGACGCTTCGGCGTAACGATCAGATCAAATAAAACCTGACTGTCCATCGGTATGTTTGTCGCCAAAAGCGGCGCGACCGCGTCCGTGATTTGCCGACGCAAACGCCGATCGTTTTGCAGGCGCGCGACCGCCATCGTCACCATGTCGTCAAACGCCGCGCCGATCATCGTCGTCGGCCGCGCCAAATCCGCCGCGGCGCGGGCCAGTCGCTCCTGTAAAAAGACGCCGACCGTGCTCGGCGTTTCCCCCTGCGTGCGCAGCGCTTCCCGCCAAAGTTTCGCGCGTACGGGATGTTCCGCCGCCAAAAGCGTCATGAATTGCTTGTATTGCGCAGTCAAAAATTCCGCCGTCGACGCCGCGTTAACGCGGGACTGCAGCCATTGCGCCAATCGTTCGCGACCGCTTGCATTGTCTTCTTTTTGCCAGAGCAATAACGCTTCCGCCGCGACATCCGCCGGCCATTGCGCGGTCAAAATCCGCAAGCGCTGCGGCTCCCATTCATACTGCAAGAGATCCGTCGAAAGGCCGTCGGGAAGGGTTTCAAAAAGCGTTGTAAGCGCCCGAACAAAGCGTTCCGTATCGCGTTCCCAAAGAGTGATCAGGTACGGCAACGGAGAATGCGTTTTCAACGCCCGATAGAGATGACGCGGTGTCAACAATTCATCTTTAACCATCGTGCCCGCCATCGTCATGATTTTTTCCCGACTGCGCGGCAACCACTCTGTTTGCCACGGAATCCCCAGAGGACGACGAAAAAGAGCGGTCACGGCGTACCAATCCGCCAGACCGCCCACCAATGCCGCCAGTGCCGTATGCACGCCAAAACCGCCCCAAAACGTAAACCGCGCGGGGTAGCAGGAAAGCACGATGACAGCGCACAACAGAAGCACGCCCGTCGCCATCCTTCGACGCGTCATCAGCGACTCCTGCCGCCGCCCGCCATCGACCAAATAAAGAGCGCGATAAAGGCGAGGTTGGCCATCATGCTCGACATCCAGCCGAGCGCCGCCAAAATATTAATCACCGTCAAGCCGAAAATAAACAGCATGCCCGCCCGCATATCCACGCGCGGATCGCGCCGCAAAATAAAATAACTCGCGATAAAAATACCCACATTGACCCCGATCGCCACGACCAGCGTCGGGTACATATGAATAATGAAACTTCCGGCCAGCATGACGACCAGAATATATAACCAACTGTTTGTCATCTTACACTCCTTTACGCACATCGCCGTCGTTAAGACCCGTCCAGACCGCGACATCGGCGAAACGCCAGGAAAAATACAGCGACGGCTGCCACGGCGCGCCGTTGCGATGGATCGGCACCAATAAACGCGCCGGCGTCTGCTTTTGCAAATATTCAATAACGCCCCATTCCTGCGCCGGACCTTGGCGATCATCCACCGGAAAGAAAACGATATCCGCGCCATGTTCGACCGCGGGCGCAAGTTCCCGGAAGAAAAGCGCGCGCATGTCCCGATTCGCCGCGTCCGTATCGCCGGTCCAGTGCCACCAGTTCAAATCGCCCGCGTGAAACACGCTCAACTCCGACCAACTCACATGGTACGACGCGCCCGCGTCCGTCGAGCCGTACACGCGGATCGTCATATCAGAAAGCGTCAGCGTATCGCCCGCGCTGACATACTCCGTCTTGGCCGCGGGATACGCCGCATCGCGGCAATCTTTTTCCAGCACGAAACGGGCCGCGCGTTCGCCGTATTCTTTCCCGTAGCGCGGCGCGAAATGATCGCCGTGCGCATGCGTGACAAAAAAATACAAGGTTTTTTTCGTCCGGGCCAACCTTTCCAAATGCCTTGCGGGATCCTGCCAGGGATCAAACACCAACACGCGATCGTCCGTTTCCAGCGCGACGCCGCTGTGGGCCAATAAATAAATATTCATTCCATTCTCCATAGTGGACCGCCAAGCGTTTTCGCGGATGCGGAAAAGCGCAGCGCCGCGTAAATTCACGATCCGCCGACAATATCACTTTATTTTTCTATTTATTATAACACAGCAACCTCATCGCACTTTCCATCTGTCGCACACAACAGGTGATAAATAAAATATATTGTGATAGAATAAGAGTACTCTTGTAAGAGAATTTTGTTCACATAAGGAGGATTTTTTCATGAAAGGTTTTGCAATGCTTGCCCCGAACGAAGTCGGCTTTACCGAAAAAGATCGTCCCGCGCTCTGCGCCAAAGACGCGTTGGTACGGCCGTTGGCGGTATCGCCTTGCACATCGGATATTCACACCGTTTACGAAGGCGCTCTGGGGGATCGCCATGACATGATTTTAGGCCACGAAGCGGTCGGCGTGATCGTCGAAGTCGGCGCGGAGGTCAAAGATTTTAAGCCGGGCGACCGCGTCATCGTGCCCGCGATTACTCCGGACTGGGGCGCGGAGCGCTCGCAGGCGGGATTCCCGATGCACTCGGGCGGGATGCTCGCCGGCTGGAAATTCTCCAACTTTAAAGACGGCGTTTTCGCCGACGTTTTCCACGTGAACGACGCGGACGCCAACCTCGCTCTCTTGCCGGATTGGCTCGCTCCGGAACACGCCGTCATGCTCTGCGACATGGCCACCACCGGTTTGCACGGCGCGGAACTCGCCGATATCGGTTTCGGTCATTCCGTCGTCGTCATCGGCATCGGTGCCGTCGGTTTGATGGCCGTGCAGGGTGCCGCGTTGCGCGGTGCCGGTCACATCTACGCCGTCGGTTCGCGACCCATTTCGGTCAAAGTGGCGCAAGCGTTCGGCGCCAACACCATCGTGAACTATAAAGAAGGCCCGATCGCCGAACAGATCCTCAAACTGACGAACGGCGCGGGCGTCGATCGCGTCATCATCGCGGGCGGCACAACGAAAACGCTCGGCCAGGCGATTGAAATGGTCAAACCGGGCGGCATCGTCAGCACCGTCAACTACTACAGCGGCGCTGATTATCTCGAAATCCCGCGTGAAGCGTGGGGCGCCGGCATGGCGCACAAACAGATCCGCGGCGGTCTGACGCCGGGCGGTCGTCTGCGCATGGAACAGCTGCTGGACATGGTCGAATCGGGACGCTTACGCATCGCCGAACTCGTCACTCATGTGTTCCGCGGCATGGAACATTTACCGGAAGCGCTTGAGTTGATGCACGACAAGCCGAAAGACCTGATTAAACCGGTCGTTTTAATCGACGAAGCTGATAAATAAAAAGCAAGCATAAAAGGCAGTCCTCGGACTGCCTTTTTGCTTACGCGAATTTTACAAAATACTGCATTCTTTGGTCAACACGGTCCTTCCCTGCGTAAATAATTGCGGAAATTCGCGCCGTCTTCGGCGAAAACGGCGCATTTTTGAATACTCATTCAAATTTACAAAGAAACGGTGAAAAATTTACCGTATTTTGGTGACAGATTGCTATTATACGTTTAGCGAAAATGGATTTTCCATTAAGGGGAGGTTACTATGAACGCACGCAGTATTACCAAATGCACCTTGCGCCTGTTCCTGGCCGCGGGAATTTTCTCGTTGGCGATGCCCGCCGATGTAAGTTTCGCGTCCGAACCGATGCCGACTTACATGTCGCAGCAGGCCAAAGCGGACTGGCAGCACGGTCAAAAGCTCGCATCCCGCAGCGCGGCCCGCACGGGAATCGCGATCATGCCGATCGATCAGGCGAAATTTTTAAAGGGTCAACGCTTTGACTTTGAAGTCGAAGTCAACGGCAATAATCCGACGGCGTTAAACGTCACCGTCAACGGCAAAGACGCCGCTAAATACTTCGGCAAAAAGCCGGTGATTACGGTACATGACGACTACACGTCGTACCGGATCGACAACGTCAGCTTCAAAGCGCGCGGCGAAATCGACATCGCTGTCGCCGCCAATACTTCCAAAGGCGCGCTCAAACGCCAAATCAACTACAAAGTAGTCGATGAAAAGGCGAAGAAAAAAGCGAAAAACGTCATCCTCTTTGTCGGCGACGGCATGAGCCCGCAGATCAAAGAAGCGGCGCGCATTCTTTCCAAAGGGATTTACGAAGGCCGCTACAACGGTCATCTGTCTATGGAAAACTTGCCGAACATGGCCTTTGTCACCACATCGGGTTACGACTCCCTGGTCACCGACTCCGCGAACTCGGCATCGGCCTACAACACGGGTCATAAATCCGTCGTCAACGCGATGGGCGTGTATGAAAACCGCACCAAAGATCCGATGGATGATCCGAAAGTCGAAACGATTGCCGAGATTATTAAACGAACCAAAGACATGGGCGTCGGCATCGTATCCACGGCCGCCATTACGGACGCGACGCCGGCCGCGGTAACCGCCCACACCCGTCGTCGCGCGGAACAGCCGGCTATCGCCGCCGACTATCTCGCCGCGTACCACCGTCCGGATGTCATCCTCGGCGGCGGCGCGCAGTTCTTCCTGCCGCTTTCCACCAACGGTTCCAAACGGAAAGACGAACAGAACGTCATTGCCGATTTCGAAAAAGCGGGTTTCCAATTCGCCGGCAACCGTCAGGAAATGTTGGCGGCCAACGACAATAAACCTCTGCTCGGCCTCTTCACGATGAACCACATGAACGTCTACATGGATCGTGAATTTAAAAAGAATCCGGAAGTTCTGAAAAACTTCCCGGATCAGCCGAATTTGATTGAAATGACCGCGAAAGCGATTGATATTCTCTCGCATAACCCCAACGGTTTCTACCTGATGTCCGAAGGTGCCTGCATCGATAAGCAGCTGCACACGATGGATTGGCAGCGCGCCGCTTACGACACGATCGAATTGGACCAGGCCGTAGCCTACGCGACCGACTGGGCGAAAGCGCATGGCGATGATACGTTGATCGTTGTCATTGCCGACCACTCGCACGGCGTATCGCTGACCGGCACGTACCACGAACATGACGGCGTGAAAGGTCGCGACGCGGTTCGCACGTACGCGGAAGCCGGCTGGCCGACATTCTCGGACCGCAACGCCGACGGCTACCCGGATGATCCCGATGCTGACGTAACGCTCGCTCTGCAATACGCCAACTTCCCGGACCACTACGAAAACTATCGCTTCCAGGCGAAACCGACTTCACCGGCGATTACCGGCGAGAACGGCAAGATTATCGGCAACCCGTATCGCGCACCGAAAGGCGCTCGCTACATTGAAGGTTCGTTGCCTTCGACCAAGGAAACGCAAGAAGTCCACTCCGCGGATGACATCGTCGTCATGGCCGGCGGTCCGGGCTCGGAAGAATTCCACGGCCTGATGGACAACACCGAAATCTTCTTTGCGATCATGCGTGCTCTGGGTATTGACGCAACGAAGTAACAAACAACATAGTACGAGAGGAGCATGACCATGCAACGTCAATTATTGCATCTCGTTCTTGCTCTGGTTGTGGCTTTAAGCGCAAGCAGCGGAGTGGTTCACGCCGCTGCTTCGCTTTCTTTTGGGCAAATGTACGCGGGCTCTACCGTTCGCGGTTTGGTTTTGTCCGATTATTTGCAAAGTCTCGCCGGGCAGGAAGTGGAGATGACAGGCTTTATGGCCCCGCCGTTAACGCCGACCATTAATTTTTTCGTGTTGACGGAAGTACCGATGTCTGTTTGTCCGTTCTGTTCGACAGATGCCGATTGGCCGAATAATATTGTGGTCGTAAAATTGCAGGAACCCGTTGTCGCATTGCCTTTTGACGCGCCTATCACGGTGCGCGGTTCGCTCGAACTCGGTTCGGCGGTCGACGCGGAAACGGGCTTTGTATCATTGGTTCGCATTAACGCCCACAGCGTTACAGCGCAATAGGAGTAAATGTATGATCAATTTACGCAATGTGAAAAAATCATATCGTGACGGCAATCACGAACGCACCGTATTGGCGATCGACGTGCTGGAGCTTGGCGACTGCAGTCAATGGGCGCTGGTCGGTCCCAGCGGCAGCGGCAAGTCGACGTTGCTGCACTTACTGGCGGGGTTAACGCGCGCGCAGGAAGGCGTAATTCAGATCGACGGCACGGATCTTACGGCTTGCCGTGAGTCCGAACTCGATGAATTTCGCGCGGCGCATGTCGGCTACGTCATGCAAAACTTTTCTTTATTGCCGACTTTACGCGCGCGGGATAATATCCTGGCCGGCGCTTTTTTCGCCCGCACCTCTGATCGCGACCGTGCCGACGCGGCGGAAGAACTTTTGCGCTCGGTCGGTTTACCGGAACGCGGTCATCAGTTGCCGCGCGAACTCAGCATGGGAGAACAGCAGCGCGTAGCGGTAGCGCGCGCTCTCATCAAAAATCCCGATTATATTTTCGCCGATGAGCCCACCGCCAGCCTGGATCGCGCCACGGGTATGGCCGTGATCGAACTTTTACAGCAACGCGCGCGCGCGGCGGGCGCCACGCTGATTGTAGCGACCCATGATAAAGACGTCGCTGCGAAGCTCGACGGCACGATTCGTTTGGAAGGAGGCCGCCTATGCTGCGCCAAATAGCTTGGAGCGAACTGCGCCACCGGCCGTGGCAAACGCTTTTGCTGACGCTTTTAATCGCGCTGGCGATCGCCTCCTCCGTATTTATCGCCGCGCTTTCGTTCGGCATGCATTACGGACTCACGAAAGCGACCGAACCGTTCCAGCAAATTGTCGGCGCCAAAGGCAGCGCCAACCAGTTGGTACTCAACACGGTATATTTGAAAGACCGTCCGATTGGTAACGTCACCGGCGATGTTTTTCAAGAAGTAAAAGCCAATCCGTTGGTAAAGCAGGCGATCCCGCTGGCGTTCGGTGACAACTGGCGCGGTTTTCGCATCGTCGGCACCGAAAATACGATTTTCGATTATCGCGTCAAGCCGCAAAGCGAACCATGGCTGAAAGTTGCGTCGGGCCGCCGTTTCAACGCGCCTTTTGAAGCGGTCATCGGCGACGGCGCCGCGAAACTTTTGGGCGCTAAAATCGGCGACACATTTCAATCCATTCACGGCGCGACCGCGCACGGTCATGTCCACAAAGATCAAATCTACACGGTCGTCGGTATTTTGGCGCCGGTGGAAGGTCCGTACGATCACGCCGTTTTAACGGATATCCGCAGCGTCTGGCTGGCGCATGAACACCACCATGATCACGAACACGAAGCCGCCGCGCACGAAGAAGAACATGAACATGAACACGAAGCCGCCGCGCACGAAGAAGAACATGAACATGAACACGAAGCCGCCGCGCATGAAGAAGAACATGAACATGAACATGAACATGAACACGAACACGAAGCCGCCGCGCAAGACGTGAACGACGGTGAGCACGCCGCGACCGCGGGACAGGTGACGGCCGTATTGATTCAGCCGCAAGGCTACGGTCAGGCGTTGAAACTCGCCATGGAGTTCCAGCAGCGCAACGACGCGCAACTGGTCTTTCCGGCGCAGGTCATTATTCAACTTTTCTCCCTGATGGGCCAAGGCGAAAAAATGTGGTGGTACATCGGCGCCTTTTTCATCGCCGCCGCTCTGTTAGTCGTTCTTTCCACGCTCTATCTTTCCGGTCTGCAGCGTTTACCTGAACGCGCGATTCTGCGCGTACTGGGCGCCAAACGTTCGGAACTTTTGACCGTGACACTCTGGCAAAACGGTTTGATTATAGTCCTCGGCGGAATTCTCGGCTACGTTCTCGGTTACGCGGGTTATCTCGGCGTCCGTTCGCTGATGGCGACGAATACGGCGATCGCTTTGCCGCTGATATTTCTGAAAGAGCCGCTGTTGATCGCGCTGGGTACCATGGCCGTCGGCTTGCTGGCTTCATTAATTCCCGCATGGCTGCTGGCGCGCAAAGATACGCTTTCTAAACTGTAAGCAGTCCACGCAATCAAAAAGACGAAATCAAAATGATTTCGTCTTTTTTCTTTGCCGTTTTTTCTCACAGCGGCAAAGGAATCTCCAAAGGACTGAATTGCAAGTAATCCGCGCTCGTGAGATAAAGAGGCACGCCGTGGATTTCCCGCGGCAAATAACGGAAATTTTGCTCGTCATGGATATGTCCGTAAATATATCCGAGCGCTCCGTATCGCTTCGCGATGTCCGCCATCTCGGTCGGTTCGCGCGCTTCATTGAACGGCGGATAATGCGTGGCCACGAGCAGCTTGGTAAAACCGGCTTCCCGCGCCAACGTCAACGAACGTTCCAGACGTTGCAATTCGCGCGCCCAAACGACTTCGTCTTCCGGCTTCCACTGCGTATCTCCCGGCGCGATCCAGCCGCGCGTGCCGGCGATAGCCACCGTGTCGGTCAGCGGGATAAAGTTATTGTGTAAAAAAAGCAATTCATGATCGGTCGCGCGTTGCATTTTCGCAAGTCCCGCCCACCAATAATCATGATTGCCCCGCAAAATGATTTTACGTCCCGGCAACGCCCGAATAAAATCCAAATCGGGAGCGGCCTCTTCGAGCTTCATCGCCCACGAAACATCGCCGCCGATCAACACCGTATCTTCCTGCGCCACCTGCTGGCGCCAATTCGTTTCCACTTTCTGCCGATGGTTCCGCCAGCGATCGCCGAAAACATCCATCGGCTTTTGCGGCGGATCGCCCGACAGGTGCAAATCGCTTAATGCCCAAAATCGCATCTATCGTCTCCTTGTCGCCGTCCAAAGCGGCATAAGTTCCTCACGGATCCCCTGCCGCGCCTTCGCATCGGGCGCTTGCGTGAGCATGTAGCCCAAAAAGAGCGGGCTCGTCACGCCGCGCGCGATAATTTTACAGTATTCATAGTCGGCCGCGTAGAAAAACAAATTATAGCTGGCATATCCCCAGCCGTTCGGATCGACAATCACTTTCACAAGTTTTTGAATGCTGTCGGCAAATTCATCCAAACGCCTCGGATCTTTCAGACGTACATTAAATTCACGCAACCCGCAGATAGGATGATCCGACAGCGTCACGCGCACGCTGTTCGTTTCATGCAAAACTTCGCCGTCAAGCTGATCCAACCGCACATTTTGCATGTAGTCAAACGATTCGCAACCGATAATTTGCGAATGCGGATGCCGAATGGAACCGCCCGAAGTCGGACCGAAGTTGCGGTAATAAATCACGGAGCGGAAGCGGCGTCTGGCAATCGTTTCACGCCATTTTTCCATGCTGAAGCGTAAAATATTTTCCCATTCTTCCGGCGCGTACGTCGCGATATCGCTGTCATGTTTCGCCGTTTCGATCAACACGGTCTGCCAGGTTTTTTCCATGACGGGATATTTGTTGACGAGCCAAATCATATCGTCTTTTTGTGCGAGGATATCAGTCAAATGCTCGCGGGCGCAAAACGGACAGGGATCATGCAAAACGCTGCGCGGTTTCTGCGCGGCCACGCGCGGATTAAATAAAATCGGTTCTTGCACAATAACCTCCTTCAGCGCCTCTGCGCGCGCTCCTGACGACGTTTGTCGAACAGACCCTTGAGATCCGGCGGCGTCGCCGCTTGCCAGCGGTATGCGGGAACGGCGGCCGCCGCTTTTTCTTTGGCCGCCAGTAAATCGTAGTATACCTGCCACTTCGCTTCCTTTTCCGCCTGCCCCGTCAAACGCAACAGGTACGCGGGATGAAACGTCGGCATGACGGGATAGACTTCGTTCGTGCCCGGCAGGGTCCACTGCAACCATTGACCGCGCGAACGTACCATGCCCAATTCGCGGCCGGCGAAAAAACGCAGCGCGACTTTTCCCAAAGCGACGATCGCGCGCGGTTTCCCCAGCGCGATTTCGCGGCAGAGCCAGCGCGCAGCGCAAATATCCGCCTCCGCAGCTTGCGGCGTGCGATTATTGCGCGGTCGACACTTGACGATATTCGTCACATACACGCGGTCGCGCGTAATGCCTACCGACCAAAGCACGCGGTCTAAAAGTTGCCCGCTCGGGCCGACCAACGGCACGCCGTACGCGTCTTCCACACCGCCCGGTCCCTCGCCGACCAGCATCAACGGCGCGTCGATCGGACCGGTCGCGCCGGTCGGACCGTGATTCGGTTCCGCGCCGAGGCGACAATGGCGGCAATGCTTCACCGTTTCGTACCAACGTTCCGTAAACGACTCCGCGCTGTCCGGCAAGGTCTGCCAATTTGTCGGCGCGGTATCCTTCCACCAATCGATCTCGCTCGTCCCGTCCGTCATGAATTACTGCGCCTCCGCCTCATCGTTGCGGTTCGTCATATCGACAAAGCGCGTCCACTGACCATGGAAGTACAACTGAATCGTGCCCGTGGCGCCGTTTCTATGCTTGGCGATGATGACTTCCGTGATATTTTTACTGGAATCTTCAATTTCCTGCTGGTAGTAACCTTCCCGATAGAGAAACGCGACGATATCCGCGTCCTGCTCCAAGGAACCGGATTCGCGCAAATCGGAAAGCATCGGGCGTTTCACTTGGCGCGATTCGACGCTTCGGCTCAACTGCGAAAGTGCGATCACCGGCACTTTGAGTTCACGCGCCAAGCTTTTCAGCGAGCGGGAAATTTCGGAAATTTCCTGCTGCCGATTTTCCGCCTGTCGACGACCCTGACTGCCCTGCATCAATTGCAAGTAATCGACGATAATTAAATCGAGTCCTTTTTCCGCCTGCAAGCGCCGCGCCTTGGAACGCATTTCCGCGACCGTAATCCCCGGCGTATCATCGATGAACAGCGGCGCGTCGTATAAAGCCGTCGCCGCCTGCATAATACGCGACCATTCATCCTGCGAAGTGATGCGGCCGGTGCGCAATTTTTGCGAATCGACAAGCGCGGTCGAGCAGATCATACGCAAGCCCAGCTGCTCCTGCGACATTTCCAAGGAAAAGAACGCTACATTTTTATGCTCTTTCAGTGCCACATGCTGCGCGATGTTAAGCGTCAGCGCCGTTTTACCCATGGACGGACGCGCCGCCACCAAAATCAGATCGGACGGCTGCAGGCCGCTCGTAATATTATCGAAACCGGAAAATCCGGTCGGTAAACCGGTAATTCCGCTTTTATTCGTGTATTTATTGGCGATATCATCCAACTGTCCCTGGACGATCTCACCGATCGCCGTCATCTCCTGACGACGTTCATCTTTCGCCACTTCCAAAATACGCCGTTCGGCGGCATCGACGATATCCGTCACTTCGCCTTCGCCGGCGTACGCTTCTCCCGCGATTGTATCGGCCGCGAGAATCAGGCGGCGCAAACGCGCTTTTTCCAGCACGATCTGCGCGTGCCGTTCCACGTCGAGGGAGGAAACGAGATGATTCGGCAAGTCCGTCACGTAGCTGACGCCGCCGACATTATCCAGTTGCCCCATGCGACGCAGTTCTTCCGTCACCGTCAAGACGTCAACATTTTGGTTGTGAAAAATCAGATTATTGATCGCTTCAAAAACGACTGCGTTGGCTTCCCGATAAAAATCGGCCGCCTGTAGTACGTCGGTCGCTTTGATCGCCGCTTCTTTATTGGTCACCGCCGCCCCTAAGACGGACAGTTCCGCGTCCACATTTTGCGGTGGAATCCGTTCGATCATGCCTTACCTCCCGCGGTCATTTCCCGCCACGCGTCTTCGATGGTTTTGACGCGAACAATCGGCAATCCCGCGTACTCGGCGCCGATATCATCCCGATTTTCATCCGGAATGAGCATTTTTTTCATGCCGGCCTGTTTGGCACCATAGGCTTTCGCGTGCACACCGCCGATCGGTTTGATCGCGCCGTTCAGCGCGACTTCTCCCGTGACGGCGATATCCTGCCGCAACGGAATGCCTGTAATCGCCGAAAGCAGCGCGCAGGTCACCGCCACGCCCGCCGAAGGGCCGTCAATTTGACCGCCGCCGATCACGTTCACATGCAAATCATATTCACGCGTATCCGCGCCCGCGACGCGACGTACCGCCGCCGAAGCGTTGAACACGGAGTCTTTCGCCATCGAGCCCGCCGTATCGTTGAAACGCAATTCACCTTTGCCGGGAATGCGCGCGGGAAAAGCGACGGCTTCCACTTCAATCACCGAGCCGACATAACCCGCCACGCCCAAACCGAAAATATGTCCGACTCGCGGCTGTGCCGAGGCCTGATCATGACGTTGCGGCACGAGGTGCGCCGCCTGCGCCACCCGTCGTAAATCCTGCAAGGTGACGGTCAAGCCGTCGGCGCGTCCCGCATGGTACATCGCCAAACCGTACGCGTCCGCCAGCAGCTGCACCGCTTTGCGTCCTTCGCCGGTGTATTCGGCAATCGCCGCCGCGACACCGTCCGCCAATACTACGCCGAGTTTTTGCGCCGCGTCCGTGACGATTCGCGCGACATCATCCGTCGCCAACGGAGCGAAAAAGACTTCCGCGCAACGCGAACGGATCGCCGGATTGATTTCTTCCGGCGCGCGCGTTGTCGCACCGATCAAAATAAAATCGGCCGGCGCGCCGTCGCGGAATAATTTTTTAATATACGCCGCCACCTGCGGATCGTCTTCATCATAGTACGACGACTCGAAATACACCCGCTTATCTTCCAACACCTTCAGAAGCTTATTGAGCAGCAGCGGGTCCATTTCCCCGATTTCATCGATAAATAAAACGCCGCCGTGCGCCTTGGTCACCAGCCCCGGCTTCGGCTCGGGAATCCCCTTATCGGCGAGATCGCGCTGCGCCCCCTGGTAGATCGGGTCGTGCACGGAACCGATCAGCGGGTTCGTCATGTCGCGATTATCCCAGCGCAACGTCGTACCGTCCGTTTCCACAAACGGCGCGTCCTTTTGAAACGGCGTGAAATCGAATTGCTTCGCCGCCTCTAAGACGACGCGCGCCGCCGTCGTCTTGCCGACACCCGGCGGTCCGTATAAAAGCAGGTGCTGCGGATACTTCGTCGCGAGTTTCGCGAGCAAGGCTTCCAACGCGTCTTTTTGGCCGACAATATCCGCCAAGGTTTGTGGCCGCACTTGGGCGGCGATCGTATCCGTCAGACGAATGTGGTCCAGTTTGTCCAGCTGCGCCAATTTTTCACGAGACTGCGGCGTTTCAAAATCGCCCGTCTCTTCATTCAAAAGTTCCAGGCGTAAATCATTGACATATTCCTGATGCTTTTCTTCCAGCGCATCATTAATTTTTTGTTCCAGCCGCTCTTCGACCGCCTGCCGCGCCAAGAGATCGCTGATGCGATTTTCCGTTCGCTCCAGCAGCACCTGCGACTGTTCTTCACCGGGCACGGGAATATCCGGATCTTCCAGCACGATGCGCGCCAAACCCGCCAGCCGTTTTTGGGGATCTTCCGCGTGCAGGTAGGAAAGCGCGTTATAATGGCTGCCCGCCAACAAAAAACGCTCCGCGCCGATAAGGCCTGAATACACGCCCGAAAGGACGGCGATTTGCCGCCCGAACTCCGCTTCGCTCTCGGCGCCGGTCTGTGAATTACGACTCCACAACCGCCGCCAGATATCTTTCATTATCTAATTATTCCTCCGGAACTACATGCACCTGGATTTCCGCGGTCATCTTCGGATGGATCCGGATGGCGACGGGAAAACGCCCCACGGTGCGAATCGGTTCTTTCAATTCGATTTTCTTTTTATCCACGGTAAGTTCATGTTTGGCCGCGAGCGCTTCTCTGATCGTCTGCGCGGTGACGGAGCTGAACGCGCGTCCGTCGGCGCCGAGTTTCAACGGCACTTCGACCGTTACTTTTTTTAATTGCGCCGCGAGAACTTTGGCTTCGTCCTCTGCGACCTGATCTTTATGTTCCTGCGCGGCATTTTTCTGGCGCGCGTTGTTCAAATTTTCCGGCGTGCCTTCCAACGCCAGACCGCGGCGCATCAGGTAGTTGCGGCCGTAGCCGTCGGCGACTTCGATGATTTCCCCTTTTTTACCGACTTTTTTGACGTCCTGTAATAAGATCACTTTCATTTCGCATTCTCCTCTTTTTGCGCGCGAATCTGCGCGACAATTTTATTTTTGATTTCTTCCGGCGTTTCTTCCGGCGCGAACTGTCCGCCGGCCACCGTCTGATGACCGCCGCCGCCGAGCTCTTCCATCACGCGCTGAACATTAATTTCACCGTCGGAACGCACGGATGCGCTGTAGCCTTCGCCATTATAGTAAATGGCGATACTCGTATGTATATTTTCAATATTGATCATCATATCGGCCACTTGTCCCGCGAGAATCTGCGCGTTTTCCGCATCGTCGGGAATGGTCGCGCACACGATGTCGCCATCAATTTTTTCGGCGCGCGTCAGCACGTCCGCCCGCGTCAAAACGGTCTCGAAATCGAGCGCGAACAGATCGCGGACGAGTTCCGTCGCGGCGCCGCTGCGGCGCAAATAACTGGCCGCGTCGAACGTGCGAATGCCGGTCTGCACGGCGAAGTTCTTCGTATCGACGACGATACCGGCGTACAACGCCGAGGCTTGTGTCTCGTTCAATTCGATCGTATCGGAATAGTACTGTAAAAGCTCGGTGACAAGTTCACATGTCGAAGAGCTGGAGGGTTCGAGATAGACGAGCAGCGGATCGGGAATAAAAGTATTGCTGCGTCGATGGTGATCAATGACGACGCGGTTTTGAATCATTTCCACCAAACTCGGCGCCGCCGTCATTTCCGGTTTATGCGTATCCACTACAAAGAGTACCGTCTGCGGCGTCACCAATTCTTGCGCGGCCTCTTCCGAAATCAGCAAATCTTCCATGCCCGGTGTCGCCCACACCTGATCGACCAGCTTTTCCACCGTTTCCTGATCTTCGCTGATGACGACATGCGCCGGCACGCCTTCTGAGGTCGCCATGTACGCGACACCCACTGCCGCGCCGAGGGAATCGTAATCTTCCCTGGCATGGCCCATGACGAGCACCATGTCCGCCTGGCTGATCAGTTCGTGAATCGCCTGCGCCACCACGCGGGCGCGCACGCGCGTATTTTTCGCCAAGGCCTGGCTCCTACCGCCGAAGGTCTGCGTTTCGCCGTCCGCCCGGATGACGACCTGATCGCCGCCGCGGCCCAACGCCAAATCGAGCGCCAAACGCGCTTCCCCTTCCTGCTCGGCAAAGGATTCTTCCCCGTAAGCGCAACCGATCGAAAGCGTCACCGGAATCCGGTTCACCGTGTGAATCGAGCGGACTTTTTCCAAAATTTTGAAGTTATCGTCAATCAATTGCTGCAGCGATTTGCGGCTGATGCAGGCGATGTAGTTATTGCGCTCGTAACTTTTGATAAAACCGTCGATCTTGCCGAATTCGTCGAGCACCATCGTATTGACTTCCGCCCAGAGCGCCGAACGCTGTACTTCCGTCAAATCGGACGAAACCTCGCCCAGATTATCCAACTGCACATAGCAGAAAACCGGCAACGCCGCTACGCTTTCCTGCTTGCTGCGTTCCGCCTCCGTCACATCGTCAAAATACAGCACCATGTAGGCTTCGCCGGGATTATCGTTCTCTGCGGCATTGATGCCGCTGGCGCGGTCGAGGAATTTATAGATGACGCGGTAATAACTGTCGCCGATCCGCGCGGAAAAATAACCCGATTTCCCCCACAGTTTGGCCAGTTGCGTTTGCGGCAACAACTTTTGCAGGCGGTCGCCCTCTTTCAGCTCCTGCACCCAGTCGCGAAACACCGAGTTGCTCCAGACGAGCATGCTTTTTTCATCAATAATCGCAATCCCGATCGGCAAATTCTGCGTCGCGTATAAAGACGCTTCCGTCACCGAGGCGGACACCGCATTCAGGTAATGCCGCCACACGCGTTCCTGCTCGATCTCCGTTTTGCGCAAAACGAGGTACACGCCGAACGCAACCAGAGTACACAACCCCGCCACGATCGGATTCAACCAGGCCAGCACTAAAATGAGCAGGATCACAATTGCCGCGTACGCGCGATCACTGCGATTTTTGAACCAGAAATTACGATATTCCATTCGTCGGAGTATATCCTTTCCGCTTACGATAATTGATGCCCATATCAATTAAACCGATTAAAAATAAAAATCCTAAAAATGTCGGAATGATAAAGCTTCCGATCACGATCCCCCAGCGCATGAAAGCCAAGCGCGGATGGCGTCGGGCCCACCAAAAAACGACCGCGATCCCCTGTAGCCAAATCAGGTACATCGCCGCGACTTGAATATTCATCGCTATTTCCGCCGGCAGTTGCGGGAAATATTGCGGCCCGAACCAGCCGAGCAACAACGCGAATACATACAGGTACAGCGCTGCCCGCGGCATTTCCCATTCCGCCACCGGCGGAAACTTCGGTAAATCAATCTGCAGACGACGTAAAATCGCCCGCGCGATAACGATGTTAAGATACGACAACAACAATCCCGCCGACACCACAATGAACGGCGCCACCTGACGGATTTGCGCCTGTTGCGCCAAGTATTGCGACTTCGCCTCCGCCAGGTCAATCGAATTGTACCCCATGCCTTCCAAGGTTCGGAACGCCTGTTCCGTCGATTGGCGCATCGCGTCTTCGTACATCGCGAAAACGTTCACGCCCATGACGTAAAAGGACAGCAGGAACTGAATCCCGAAACCGAGCAAAAAAACAATCGTCGCAACCGTTAAGATGCGTCCCGCCGACCATTTCTGACGAAATCCCTCGCCCAGCGTCAAGGCCATCGAGCCGAAGGTGAGTCCGATGCCGGCCGCCACCACCGGTCCCGTGAAAAGCGTCAAGATAAATAAAGTCGCCACCGTTGCCAGCAGCGACCAACGCATGCCGTACCGAACGCCCAAATAGGCGATCGGTACCGGCCACAACAACAGCGCTACTGCCGAGAGGATCGGTACGTACGTCCCCACCAGCGACAACACCACCGTGAGACCGACGAGCAGGCCCGCTTCCGTAAGCGCGCGGGTAGATCGTTGCGGCATTAATGAACCTCCTGAATAATCGGCAAAATCATCGGACGCCGACGGGTCTTTTCAAAGATGTAACGCGACAAGGTATCGCGGATCTGCATTTTAATCACATTCCATTCCGTGATATTATTGTCCGCGCAGCGCTCGATAACCGCATCGACGCGCCGCGTCATTTCACGGATCAAGGCTTCCGAGTCGCGCATGTAAATGAAGCCGCGGGACACGATATCCGGTCCGGCAAGCACTTGCGTGGACCCCTTTTCAAGCACCAGCGTCACAATGACCATACCGTCCTGCGACAGTTGCTGACGATCACGAATAACGATATTGCCGACATCGCCGACGCCCAAGCCGTCCACATAGACTTTGCCCGCCTGCACTTTGTCCGCGAGCCGGCCTTTGCGACCGGTGAATTCAAAGATCTGTCCGTTTTCGCCGATTAAAATATTATCGCGCTTCACGCCCAAACTTTCCGCGATTTCCGCATGTTTATGCAGCATGCGGTATTCCCCGTGCATCGGAATAAAGAAGCGCGGACGAATCAGCGACAACATCATCTTCAACTCTTCCTGCGAGCCGTGGCCGGACACGTGGACTTTCTTATCCGAACCGTGCACCACGCGCGCGCCCAATTTCACCAATTTATCAATCGTGCGGCCGACGCTTGTTTCGTTGCCCGGAATCGGCGACGCCGAGAGAATGACCGTATCGTTCGGATGAATTTGGATCTGTCGGTGCGCGCCGTCCGCCATCCGCGAAAGCCCCGCCATCGGTTCGCCCTGGCTGCCGGTCGTCAAAATGCAAAGCTGGTCCGCCCGATAGCGATTGATTTCATCACTGTCGATAATCGTTCCTTTCGGCGCCGTAAGATACCCGATCTCGAGCGCGATCCCGACGACATTCACCATGGAGCGACCGAACACCGCCACTTTGCGTTGATTCGCCACCGCCGCATCAATCGCCATCTGCACGCGGGACACATTCGATGCGAACGTCGCCAAAATAATTCGGCCGCGCGCCTGCGCAAACTCCCGCATCAGCGCCGCGGAAACCGTTTTTTCCGAAGGCGTGTGCCCGGCGCGTTCCGCGTTCGTCGAGTCCGCGCAATACACGAGCACGCCGCGATTGCCGAGCTCCGTAATTTTTTTGAAATCCATCATCTTGCCATCCACCGGCGTGTAGTCGATCTTAAAGTCCCCGCTGTGCACCACCGTTCCTACCGGCGTGCGGAAATAAATCCCGCAGGAATCCGGAATCGAATGGTTCACATGGAAAAACCCTACTTTAAAAGCTCCGGCCGTGATTTCATCACCGGATTTAACGACATTCAGCTGGTACTTGCCCACGCGATTTTCTTTCAACTTGCCTTCGATCAAACCGCAGGTCAGGCGCGTCGCGTAAACCGGCGCCGAAACTTCCTTCAACAGGTACGAGAGCGAGCCGATATGGTCCTCGTGCCCGTGCGTGATCACAATCGCGCGTACTTTATCCTTATTTTCAATCAAATAGCTGAAATCCGGGATGACAATATCAATCCCCAACATTTCGTTATCCGGAAATGCCAAGCCCGAATCCAGCACCACAATATCGTCTCCATAACGGAATACCGTCATGTTTTTACCGATCTCCCCCAAACCTCCGAGGGGGATGATCTGCAATTTTTCTTTCGCCAAAATAAAACCTCCCAATATGTAGATGTCCCGAACATTCTTGCTGATCTTGCTATGGACAATCAAAATTGTCCGGTCCGCTCACAAACTCCTGTTCTTATTATACCATATTCACTGTTCTATACCGCCCGCGCCGTACGGCCATTTCCCGCTGCCGCGCTTTGTCAAAAACGAGTGAAATACAGCGCGCCAAAAAGGTGGCGCGTTACCGATTATTTGCCGTTTCGCGTGAAATTTTCCCGTCATCATGCCAAAATCATGACAATATTTTTACTTGTAAAATATCCGTGTAAAATTTCATTCGGTCACTTTTCGTTTTCGCATTCACACCTTATCGCTTCCAATAAAAAAGCCCGCCGAAGCGGACTTTTATAATGTTTCCGAAGGCTGCGGACCGTACTTATTCGTACCTTTTTCCGACGGCTTTACCAAGAAATAAAGCAATACCAACGTACCGATGAGCGGCACAATCTGCCACAAAATCCACCAGCCGCTTTTGCCGATATCATGCAGACGACGAATTTGCGCCGTAAACGCCGGCAGGAATAACAAAATCGTCACGATCGTCGTGATCGTTCCTCCCATTCCGGTCTCGTCTACGGTGTGCGGAAAAAGTCCCACGTCCAATGCCTGTGCAATGAGCAAAATAACCACATAAATCAGCATGAATTTCCAATATTCCGCACGTGACGCGCGACCGCTGAAGGCCACGTACTTTTCTCGTACGCAACGTTCAAAGGCGCGCTTAAACGTCATTTCTTCCACGACTTGCGCTTGTTTCATTTCATTCATTAGAATCCCCGCTTTCATATAATGAAGTAAAGTTTTATTTTATTTTATTTCATTATATCACGCTTATCTTTTTGCCATCTTAAATCCATCCTTGAACGGTCTGAAGTTGCGCGCAAAACGATCCATCGTATGGATCGTTTTGCGCGCAACAAATATTGCAATAAGAAAGCTTTTATTTTTTTCTTTTCTTTCTTTGACCAACTCTTTTCGAGAATGTATACTATATACAATTGTAACCAATATAGTTGCAGTTGTATGTAATTGTTATCATTTATTATTTATTTCTGAGGAGGCCTTTATGGTAAAAAGGAAACTCATACCGCTCGTCTTGGCTATGGTTGCCGGAACGAGCATGGCGTATGCCGCACCGCAGTACGATCATCGTCACCGCGACGCGGCTTGAGGAAAAAACGCAACATGTGCCGGCATCCGCCAATGTCGTCACGGCGGAAGAAATGAAAAAACGGCCGGTGCAAAACCTCGCCGACGCGTTAGCGCATACGCCCGGCGTCTATCGTTCGCCGGTCGCGGACGGAGGCATGTCTTCCGATTTGATGATGCGCGGTTTCGGTTCCGCTGAAACCCTGATCATGCTTGACGGACAACCCTTGAACTCCGGCTGGAACAGTACCGTCGACTGGGCCGTCTTACCGACCACGGATATTGAAAAAATCGAAGTTGTCCGCGGCGCCGGCTCGTCGCTTTACGGCGGTCGCGCCGTCGGCGGCGTCATCAACATCATCACCGCGAAATCGCAGGAAGAACTCAGCGGCAATGCCGTCCTTTCTTACGGAAGCGATAAAACGAAGCGTTTCGGTTTAAACACAAAGGTGAAAAAAGATAACTGGCGCATGGGCCTCGGTTATGAAAAACGCTCCACGGACGGCTATGTCGGCTACTACATCGACAAAAGCGCCCAAAAACAAGATCCAAAAAAACCGGTCACACCGACGCACCAAGTCAACTTGGCGCAATCGGCAAGAGGTTACTACATCATCGGCTCGCGTGGCGAAAAATTGAACGACACGGAAACATGGTCCTTTTCCTTGGGCTATGATTTCGATGAAGATCGCAGCTTAGACTACGCCTTCACCCGCTCGAAGCACAATTACGACTACCGCAATCCCTTCACCTATGTTTACGATAAAGACGGCAACCCCGTCTTTGGCGGCGTTTGGGAATTGCCCGACAAGAGAATTTTGACAATCGCCCCGTCTGACTATCTCGGAAACTACGGTGTCCGCGATATGGACGTCCATCGCCTGCAATTCGCCGATCGTAAAAATCAACTCTTCGCCCATTTCGGATACACCGATCGCTTCAACGACGGCTTCAGTTCTTCCGGCAAAGTCACCGGTGTCGTCAACACGGACACTTTGAATGCGTGGAACGGAAAGGGCGATTTCTCCTACTATCCGAGCAAGACGTATAACTTCGATATTCACAAAAACATCGAGCTCAAAGACCATACGCTCACGGTCGGCTACAACTACAATCGCGAATCCTTCGCGCAGACCCGCTTTGACCTGGAGCACTGGCGGGACCGCGATAACGGCCGCAGCCCGTACGAATATAACGGCGGACGCGGAATCCTGCACGCGTTGTATCTCCAAGATAAATGGCAAGTCGCGGATACGACCGATCTCTACTTGGGCATGCGTTACGACCGCTACAAAAAAGAAAAAGGCTACAACAACACCTTGCAAGATGACGGTACCTGGAAATATAATAACTTCGCTTCCGGAACGTATGACGAATGGTCTCCGAAAGTAGCGGTGGAACATCGCTTCGATGAGAACAACTCCGCCTTTATCAGCTACGGCCACTCCTTCAACCCGCCGATACTTTACCAGGTATATCGAAACAGTGGAACGATTTCCCCGAATCCGGACTTAAAGCCGTAAACGACCAATACTTGGGAAGTCGGTTACAAACACTATGATCAGAACCTGACTTGGGATGTGACGCTCTTCCATGCCAAAACAAAAGATCTCGTCGCTCTGAAACCGAAAAACGTCAAACCACGTTATTATTACAACACGGACGGCGATCTCGTTCGCCGCGGCATCGAATTCGGTACGCAGTACCGCTTCAACCAAAACTGGTCGGCCTACGCCAACTACGCTCTGACCGATGCCAAAATAGATGGCGATCGGTACTACGATATCCCGCGTCACCTCGTTCACTTCGGCGTGCAATGGGATGCCAAGCCCTGGCAAGTCCTCTTGGACAACACCTATGTCAGCGAAAGACAGCGTCCGGATCGCGACACCGGTGAATACAAATCGGAAGACTCGTACTTCGTCACCAGCCTTTCCGCCAACTATGAAATCCAAGAAGGTCTCGTCTTACAAGGCGATATCTACAACCTGTTCGACAAAAAATTCTACGCAGGCGAGGCCGCTCGTGAAAGAACCTACACAGTCTCCTTGCAATACCGATTCTAAGCATTTTCAAAAAAAGAGGGCAATCGCCCTCTTTTTTCTTTCCCTTTTTCACATTTCAGGTGAAGCCAATTCGCATTCGAGTACCCTCCGCTACTCTCGTCACATGCCGATCTGATGCGACCGTTACCGACAATGCCTTGCCGCCGGTTATAAGGCGATATATGGACGTCACTTGAAGTTCTTTGAATGCCATCTGCTTGCAATAAAAAAGAGACCGTCATTCGACGGTCTCTTCGCGTAATCAGCAGCTACCTATGCTCCCGGGCCGTTTCCAGCCAAGTACTTTCGGCGTTTACGAGCTTA